>JAISWV010000305.1 GCA_031270755.1 Synergistaceae bacterium | reverse complement strand
ATGCCTGACCCGCTGCCCGATCCATTGGTGAAACGAATCGCGGGTGTTTTGTATCCCGATGACGATTCGGGCGGTCAGTGGTTCGGCTGGACGATGGAGAAATTGCGGTCCCTTTGGGGGGAGCCCGACATCACGGGGCTTCCAGTGCCCTTCACGACGACGGACTACTACCGCAATATCGCTCCGCGCCTTCTTCGCCGCTTCGTCGCTTTCCAGGGGCTCGTTCCGGCGGCCGGCCTGCCCGAGTGGAAACGCGCTTCCATCGGGATCGAGAAAGAAAGCCGGACTCCGAGGATCGTCAACGTCGATCCGGGGTATGTGGACGGGGCGCGGCTCGTTTTAGCCTCCACGAAAGACCACGCGCACCGCGTCTACCTGCGGGACGGCATCTACGCCGAGGTGACGATGCGTTTTCGGTTCGGAAAATGGGTTTCGTTCGACTATACTTTTCCCGACTTCGCCGGCGGCGTTTACGATGAATTTTTGTCGAAGGCGCGGTCCGCCTGGCTCGAGGACCCCGATAACCCGATAACAAGGAGAAAAGGAGGAAAAAACGATGATCGATCGTTACGCGACTGAAGCGATGTCCAGGGTATGGAGCGAAGAAAATCGATTTGCCGTCATGCTGCAGGTGGAGCTCGCGGCCTGCCGGGCCTGGAGCGGGGAGGGACGAATTCCCCCGGAGGCCCTGGACGATATTTTGAAAAATGCGGCGTTTTCCGTCACCCGCATCGAAGAAATAGAAAGCGCCGTCCACCACGACGTTATCGCTTTCGTCACCTCTGTAGCCGAGAGCATCGGAGAAAACGGGCGTTACGTCCACCTGGGACTCACCAGCAGCGACGTCCTGGACACGGCGTCGTCGCTGATGCTGCGCGAGGCGCTTCTGCTGGTCAAAGAGGCGGTCTTGGAGCTGGACGAGGCCGTGACGAGCAAGGCCCTGCAGTACAAACATCTGCCCTGTGTGGGACGCACCCACGGCATCCACGCCGAGCCCATGACTCTGGGACTCAAGTTTTTGAACTGGCACGCCGAGCTGGGGCGGGACTTGGAACGCGTCGAACTGGCGGTCTCCCAGATCTCCTGGGGTAAAATTTCCGGCGCGGTGGGGACTTACGCCCTCTGCCCCCCGGAAATCGAGGCCCGGGTGTGCGAGCTTCTGGGTTTGAAACCCGCGCCTGTCTCGAACCAAATTCTGCAGCGCGACCGGCACGCCCAGGTTTTGAGCGCGCTGGCGCTGCTGGGCTGCGGGCTGGAACGCATGGCCACGGAGGTCCGCCACCTTCAGCGCACCGAGGTGGGGGAGCTTTACGAACCCTTCGGCAGCGCTCAGAAGGGCTCCAGCGCCATGCCCCACAAGCGCAATCCCGTCAAGAGCGAACGGGTTTGCGGCATGGCCCGCCTTTTGCGCGGATATTCTTTGACGGCCATGGAAAACGTCGCCCTGTGGCACGAGCGGGACATCAGCCACTCCTCCGCGGAGAGAGTGATATGGCCGGACGCCTTTCACACGATACACTTCATGCTCTCGGATATGACGGATATCGTTCGGAAGCTCACCGTCGACGAGAGGCGGATTCAGGAGGACATCGAGCTCACCGGCGGATTGATCCACAGCCAGCGCGTGATGCTCGCCTTGATCGACGAACTGAAGCTTCCCCGGGAGACGGTCTATAAGATCGTACAGGACAACGCGATGCTCACGGCGCGGGGCGGAGAAAAATTCATCGAGCTTTTGAAAAAAGACGAACGCCTCGCGGGCTTGGTCGACGAGGCGAAACTGGTCTCGCTGTTCGAACCGGGTTTCTATACGCGCTACGTGGACAGGATCTTCGAGCGCTTCGGGCTCTAGCGGACCGGCGCAGCAAAAGGAATCATGGGCGTGGAACGTAAGGACTCGTCACCTTGGAAGGAGCTGAGCATTCCCGAGGCGGAGGCGCTGTTAGGTCGTTTTCGTCTTTATCTCTTGGGAGAGCGGGGGCGCAGTTACCTTACGGCGGAAGGCTATACCTCCGACCTGCGGCAATGGCTGAAGTTTTGCGAGGCCAACGATCTGGTTGCCTTTCCGCCCACTTTTTCCGCCATCAGCGCGTTTCGGAAGCACATGGACGAGGAGGGCAAACTGCGCTCCACGCAGCAGCGCTGTATCGCCGCCATGCGTTCCTGGATCCATTTCGTGGAGATGGAAGAGGCGGAGGACCTGGAAATTCCGCTGCCCGACCTTCCCGACAAGACGAAACTCGAGCCGCGGGTGCTGAACGAGGCGGAGATCAAAAGGCTGATGGACGCCTGCCAGGGAACCAAACCCTTGGTCGTGCGCGACCGCGCCATCTTCGAGATCGGATATGGATGCGGTCTGCGGGCCAGTGAAATTTGCGGGCTGAGCATACTGGACCTGGATTTCGACTCGAAAATTTTGCGGGCCAGAGGCAAGGGAGACAAGGAGCGGGTGGTTCCTTTTTTGGGAGAGACCGCGCGAAGCGTTAAAATTTATTTGGAAACGGCTCGCCCTCAATTGAAAGACGGCGCGAGGGGAGGCCTCGATCACAAAAGCGCAAACAAGGTTTTTTTGTCCTGCTCCGGGCGTCCTTTGAACCGTCAGGACATGTGGCGCATCTTGAGAAAACGCGGACGCGAGGCGGGGATCACCCCGTCCCGGTTGTATCCGCATATCCTGCGGCACAGCTGCGCGTCCCACCTTTTGGCCAGAGGCATGGATCTGCGGACGCTCCAGGAGATGTTGGGCCATTCTTCGATCGTCACCACTCAAACCTACACCCATTTCGACAGAGAAATGCGGGATGTCTACGACAAATTCCATCCCCGGGCATGAACACTTTGTGACTTTGTGACTTTGTGACGATTTGAATAGAAGGTGAACGCTATTGAAGATAAGGGATTTCCAGCTTGAACGTTATTTTGCAAAATACGAATTCAATACGAAATATCCGTTGAGCCCATCTGACTGCGAAACCTGGTCCATTGAGGAAATTCTGCAGCTCAAAGGGAAAGAACATGGAGAAAAAAACTTCGAGCGCATGAAAAAACTTCGATTGTCCTATACGGAGTCGAGAGGGAACAGCGGAGTGCTCGATGCGTTGGAAGCGGTCTGCGGTATCGGACGCCCAGGGCTTCTTGTCGGTTGCCCGGAAGAATTGATTTTTCTTTTCCTGAACAGTTTTTTGGAAAAGAAAGACAGGGTCGTTTGCATTTCGCCTGCCTATCAGGCACTTTACGAACTGCCATGTTCTATCGGATGCGAAACCGTCTTCTGGAGGCTCTTCCCCGTGAATGGGCGTTGGAGTCCCGATTTTGACGAGCTGGAATCTCTGTTGCGGACGTCCACAAAGCTGTTGATCGTGAATTTTCCCCACAACCCCACGGGGTACATGCCGACGCGCGAAGAGCTCGGCTGGATCGAAGAGCTGACGGCGCGGCGCGGCGTCACCGTCTTCAGCGACGAGATGTATCGCGGCCTTGAATTGAGCGTTCCGCGGCTTCCGACATTCAGTGAGTTCGAGAATGCCGTGACTCTCGGCGGTCTGTCGAAGGGACCAGGCTTGCCGGGCCTGCGTCTGGGGTGGCTGGCCTCACCGCAGCACGATTTGATCGAAGCGGCTCTGACGATGAAAGATTACACGACTATCTGCAACTCCGCTCCGGTTGAATTCCTGGCAGAGCCGGCATTACGCGGTATGGAGGTACTTCTGGAACGCAACCGGGCCATTTTGAGTTTCAACGTGGAACAGGCGCGAATGTTTTTCGAGCGGCATGCTGAACTCGTGGAGTGGATTCCCCCGGCAGCGGGCCCCACGGCCTTTCCTCGCCTTATGAAAGGGGACGTTGGAGAAATGTGCAGCCGGGCCGTCGAAGAAAAAAGCCTAATGATTCTGCCTGACAAGGTTTTCGACGTGAAAGACAATCGTTTTCGTGTCGGCATGGGGCGCAAAAATTTCCCGGCCGCACTGGAGGTTTTCGGTGAATTTCTGGAGGACTGGAGGCGGCATTGAGATTTTTTAGCTGCTTTAGCTGCTTTAGCTGTTCTGCCCGCGATTAACCGATGTCGGTCGTATAATTGACGGTGCAATTAACAACATATCCGGAATATATTCGTGCGTTATGGTATCCGCAGGGCGAATTCTGGGAACTCCCCTCTGTACCCTGGCGGCAACGACACAACAGGTGCCTGGCGGGTGAAAGAGGTTTTGCCCGTCAGGCGTTCTGCATGAGCCGCTATATCTTACTTCCCCATCAATTTTTTCCCGACGCTGAAACTGTTGTCCAGGAAATTGGAGACCCCGAAATATTCGCCGCTGGGCATGAAGGCCAAGGGGTCGATCTTTTTGGGGTTCAGTTTCCCTCCCTCCTGCAGCGCCTCTTCTATGACCCAACAGGATACGATCTCCCCCACGAACAGGTCGTGGCTCCCCAGCTCCAGCGTGTGAGTCAGCCGGCATTCCATCGAGATGGGAAACTCCGCCACCAACGGAACATCCAGGGATTCTCCGCGCACAGGCGTGAGTTTCGCGGCCTGGAATTTGTCCACGTTTTTCCCCGAGACGATACCCACGTAATCCGTCTCCACAAGGTAGCGGGCCGAGGGTATGTTTACGCTGAAGACCTTGCGCTCCACGATGGCCGCGTGAGTGTGGCGGCTTTTGCGGACAGACACCTGCACCGACGGCGGTTCGGAGCAGCAGATGCCCGTCCACGCCAGGGTGGCGATATTCGGCTTGTCGTTCTTGTCGTAAGTCCCGACCACAACAATAGGAGTCGGATAAATACCCAGTTTGGCCCCGATGTTTTTCTTCAAAATTCATACCTCCTTTTGATTTTGTGATTTTTTGACTGTCAGTTCACCGTCTCCCCCTCGGGCCGTATGACAGCTTCTCGATATATTTCAATATCTCTTCTTCCTCATAGTCGAGAACGAGTCTCGTCAAAACGTCCGATGTATGCTCGCCGGAATGGTAACTCTCAAAGCAGTCATAGTATCGATTACGGTCTGTGAATTTTATATTGACCGGAAGAAATCCCCCTTTCATGAGCTCGAGGTTCAGTATAAGACGGCCTGTCCTTCCGTTGCCGTCAATGAAAGGATGTATTCCCTCAAAGCGTAAATGAAACTCGGCCGCGGCCTCTATAGTATGCGTACTATGTTTCATGCCGTCATAGTCGTTCAACAAAGTTTCCATTTGTTCGGAAACGAGATACGGCGGAGGCGGCGTATGTCCGGCTCCCGATATCGTAACTTCGACAGACCTGTATACACCTTTGTTCTTGGCGTCGTTCACCAAAACCAGCGAGTGAAGTTCTTTTACGACACGCTCCGTGAGCGCGCTTCCAGCGTCCGCGAGTTCGAGCATGTAATTGAAAGCATCTTTATGCCCAATAGCCTCTAAATGCTCTTTGATGTGTTTGCCGTCTACAGTCACACCTTGTTGCAATATAAGTGCCGTTTCTCTCAGCGTTAGAGTATTTCCTTCAATGGCATTCGAGTTGTAGGTGTTTTCTATCATGAATTCCTCACGCAGCCGTTTTGACTCTGTTTCGTTAAGCGGACGCAAGGATTGCAATTCGGCTTTGAGTTCATCGATACGGTTGAAACTGACACTCATCCAGATTCCCTCCTTCCTCCCTGCGTCGAAATGATCAAAAAGCGACAGGTATTGCTAATTTGAGGTTATTATACCTCTTAACCTCTCAGACCCGAACCTGTTCGATGGGAGCAGCTTTTTTGCCGGGCAGGAAGCCGGAGTC
>JAISWV010000295.1 GCA_031270755.1 Synergistaceae bacterium | reverse complement strand
GTCACTGGTGACGATGACCACGCTTTCGCCGGGAGAGATCCGCGTTTTCAGCGGGCCGCTGCCAATCGGGTTTCGAAGAGCGTATTTCACGGCATCGGCGCCTGTGCGTTCGAATGGGATTTTATTGGGATACAGAACGTCCGCCACGTTTCGATCCGGGACCTCCAAGGTCTGCGGCAAGGCTCCGAATCCGATTTGAAATCGCATAGGCGTCACCCGTTTTCAGCGGAGACGCCCGTACACGTCGGCGCGTCTGTTTTTCAGCGACGGAATTTGCGCGCGTACCCTTTCCTGAAAGTCCAGGTCGATCTCCGCGTAAGTCACGCCCACTTCGTTTTTCGCCCGCGCGATTACCGTTCCCCAGGGATCCACAACCATGCTGTTGCCGTAAGCCGAGAATTGGTTTTTTTTCCCTATCTGCGCCGCAGCGACGACATAACAGCCATTTTCAATGGCCCGTGTCCGCAAGATCGGCTCCCAATGGTCTTTCCCCGTTGCCATCGTGAAGTTGGCCGGGGTGAAAAATACCTGCGCCCCCTCCAGGGCCATCGCGCGAAAAAGCTCGGGAAAGCGGATGTCGTAGCAGATGGAAAATCCCAGCTTTCCAAGTTTCGTGTCGGCCGTCACGATTTTCTCGCCGGGGGAAATCGTGGCGGACTCGTTGCACACGGTCCCGTCCGGGAGGATCACGTCGAAGGTGTGCAGCTTCCTGTACGCGGCGATGATTGAGCCTGTGTCGTCGATCATGACGGAAGTGTTGTAGTGGCGGCCGCCCTGGGGGTTTTTTTCGGTGAGGCTGCCGCTGTGGATGTAGATCTGGTGCTCTTTCGCTTTTCGCATGAGAATTTCCGTGCTGTAACCGGGGATCGGCTCTTCCGGATCTTCCGGGCTCTTCATGACGATATGGCCCCGATTGACGTGGAATTCACCGATACTGTCTTCCGGGGTCCCGATATAGTTCATGACCTCGGGCAGCGAGACCAGCGCCGCGCCTTTTTCCGCCGCTTCGTCGATAAACTTCGCGATTTTTCCCATGTTGTCCGCCTTGTCGCTTTGGCTGTCCATCTGAACGAGAGCCACCGTGTATTTCTTCATATCGAATTCCCCCTATTTAATCCGTGTTTTCAATACTATGTTTTCGTCATATTTGCAACAATACCATTGTCTTCCTTGATTTTTCAAGAGCGATTTTTCAAGAGAACAATCCCTCGTCCCGCCAGAGAGGCGAAGAAACGAAATAAAATAATATATGTTTTATCGTTTTAATGAAACTATCGAATCACATGGCTATAAGTGATAATATTGGAACATTTGGAGAACACAAAAGAAAAACGACACTTCTTCGATAATAAATAAACTAAATAAAAATATGGGAAATTCTCGGGCGAGGGCGGACGAATGTCGGAAAAGAGAGCGCGGTTGAAGAATATGAGCACCAGAATGAAGCTCGTCATGAGCTTTGCCGTCATCGTCTTGTTGAACGTCTGCTTCGGATTGTACGCCATTCACTCCCTGTCCGACATCAACGCGCGGGTGGAGTCCGCGGACTCTTGGGGGGTCGTGATCTCGCAATTGAGCGACCTGGAGCGCAACATGACCACCGTCAGAAGATATGACATCGGCTCCGTGATCGTGGACGATCCCCGGACGCTGGAACTCGCCCTGCGCCGTCGCGCGGAGGCCATCGAAAACGTCGGTGAATACCTCGAATCCTATAGAAACGACGTTCTGGTAATCTGGTACGACACCGAAGAACAAAGGAATGAGGACCTGAAGCTCGCTGACTCCGTCATCGAAAAGTGGGAAGAGTACCTCGTCCTTTCCCGCAGGATCCTCGCAATGCGGGAGGAGGGAAACGACGCGGTCGTCGCGGCCGTCAAAGAGTCGCGGGATGCCTTCGAGGCGGTGAGCATCCGGGTGGAAGACCTCATCAAGTTCAACAGGGCAGGCGGTGAGTGGGAAACGAAGGTGAGCACGCGGATTTACGACACCACCCGAAAGACCATCGCGGTTATTTTGGTCTTGATCAGCGTCTTTTCCCTGCTGGTGACCGTGCTGCTGACCACGGGGATCAAACGATCCATCGACGAACTTCTGAGGGTCTCGATAGCGGTGGGCGAGGGAAACTTCGACGCCAAGGCGCGGATTTTCTCCGACGACGAGTTCGGGGCGCTCTCGAACCAGTACAACAACATGACGGCTCACCTCAAATCCCTGGTCTGCGAGATAAAAAATCAAAAAAACCAGGCCGAGCGCGCCAACCGGACGAAAAGCCGATTTCTCGCCTCCATGAGCCACGAAATCCGCACCCCGATGAACGCCATCATCGGGATGAGCGACCTGATGTGCACGGATAACCTGGACGACGTGCAGCGGGGTTATTTTTCCGACATCCGGCAAATGGGCAGGGCCCTGTTGCAGATCATCAACGACATTCTCGACTTTTCGAAGATAGAGGCCGAGAAGATGGACCTCGTTCTGACCGACTTCAACCTCCGAAGCATGATGGATAACGTCTGTTCCATGGGGCGCTACCTGGCGACGGCGAAAAACCTCGAGTTCAAGTACGGCGTCGACGGCGATGTCCTTCGGGTGGTCTGGGCGGACGAGGTTCGCGTCCGGCAGATCGTCACCAACATCATCAACAACGCCGTCAAATACACGGAAGACGGCTTCGTCGAGGTCCGCGTGTCCCGCGAAGAACGGGAAGGCCGCGACTGCACGGTCTTCACGATCTCCGACTCGGGCAGAGGCATTGAAGAAGAAGACCTTCCGAAGCTGTTCGACGCCTTCGAGCAGTTCGACCGGGAGAAAAATCGCGCAATATCGGGAACCGGGCTGGGGCTGTCCATCACGAAGCAGCTCGTGAACATGATGGGCGGGTCCATTGAAGTGGAGAGCGAATACGGCAAGGGATCCATCTTCACCGTGTGCCTGCCCCTCCCGGAGGGAGATCCGGCCGGGGTCGACGCCAAAGAAGACCCGTATCCTTTCGTCGTGGCGAAGGACGCCAACGTGTTGGTGGTGGACGACAACTCCATCAACCTCACCGTCGCCCGGGGATTTTTGAAACTTCACGGCATCGATGCCGACACCGCGGCGAGTGGGGGGGAGGCCCTCGAAAAAATACGCTCTGTCCGCTACGACATGGTATTCATGGACCACATGATGCCCGGTATGGACGGAATAGAGGCGGCGAGGCGCATACGCGCGTTAGGGGGCGAGTACGAAACCCTGCCCCTGGTGGCTTTGAGCGCGAACGCCGTCTCCAGCGCCGTGGAGGCGTACTTCGAGGCCGGAATGAACGGGTTCGTCTCGAAACCTATCGAGGCCGAGAAGCTGAACGCCGCTCTGGCGAGGTGGCTCCCGCCCGAAAAAATGACCCTCGTCCACGAAGCGGAACGTGCGCGGGAAACCCCCGAGCAGGAGAAGTTGATGAAAGAGCTGAAGTCCGTGACCTGTATCGACACGTCAAAGGGGATTGTCTACTCCGGGGGCGACAAGGAAATGTATATCCAGGTCCTTCGGCAGTTCTGCGACGAAATACCGGAGATTGTCGCCACCATCAAGTCGCTTATGGCCTCCCGTAATTGGGACGAATACGCCATTCGCGTGCATGGCATGAAATCCGTGCTGGCAAACGTCGGGGCGGAGGCCAGGGCCGAGATGGCGTACAAACTGGAAATGGCCTCCAAGTCCAACGACGAATCCACCTGCCTTACCGAAACCGCCCCCCTGTGCGATTCGATACTCGCCCTTCGCGACCATCTGCTTCGCACCTCTCTCATGACGGAGGCCCGGCAGGGAGAAAGAGGGGAGAAAAGATCGGTGGACGCGAACACCTTGAGGGACAAACTGGAACGTCTGAAAAAATCTTGCATGGAAGGCAAGGCCGAGGAAACAAACGCCGCAGTATCGGAACTGAGCCTCGCGACTCTGGATGAAGAAGCGGACGAGCGCCTGGGGCGGATCCTCCATTCGCTGAAGTCCTACGACTACGGGGCGGCGATAGAACAGATAGACGACCTGACCGCATATCTTCGAGGGAGAAAGGAATGATGAAAATGGATATGGATATTCACGATCTGTTCAAACTGCTGGACGGCATCGTGCCCCCCAAAAACGAGGACGGCAGTAAAAAAATAATTCTTGCCATCGACGACGAGCCGACAAACCTCACGCGCATCAACCATATTTTGAAGCCGTATTTCGACGTGCGCGTCTGCTCTGTTGGCAAACAGGCGCTGTTCATGCTCATGCAGTTCAAGCCGGACCTGATCTTGCTGGACATCGAGATGCCGGGCATGACGGGGTTCGACTTTATGGAACAGTGCCGCGAGCGGTTCCCGGGTTGGGACGTTCCCGTCATTTTCGTCACTTCTCACAAGAACCAGAATTCCGTCGCGCTCGCATCCCAAGAGGGAGCGGTCGGCTACATCGGCAAGCCTTTCGTTCCTCAGACCTTGTTGTCGAAGGTATGCACGGTACTCCGAGAATGACGATGCAGGGAGCGAAACGTCTCGCGAAAAACACGGGGAATTCCCCGGGCGTCTTCATCGCGATTTTTGCGCTGGACAGGGCGACAAAGTGCTGGGCGCTGTCCTATTTGGCGTCGTATCGGCCGAAGGAGCACGCGCTTTTGTCTTTGGGGCTCCATTTCAATCGCGGAATCTCTTTTTCTCTTTTGGAAAACCATGCGCGCCTCAGTTTGACGATTACGCTGGTCACGGTAGGACTTTTAGGGCTTCTGTGCGTGAAAAGCAAAGCGCTTCGCTCCACGCCGGGCATGGTCTTTCTGTGGGCCGGGGCGATAGGAAACTTGACGGATAGACTGTGGTACGGTTACGTCATCGACTGGATCTATATTTTCGCGGGATATGTCAACTTGGCCGACGTATGGCTTTGCGTCGGGGGCGGGGTTGTTTTATTTATTTTATTTCAAGCGTCATTCCGGCGCTTATAGCGGTTTGCATAATTCATTTCATCGGAGCGGTTTTTGGTTTCTCAGTTTCTCAGTTTCTTAGTTTCTTAATTTCTTAGTTACCTGACGACCTCCTCCAGTCGTTTCTGTATCTCGCCGTACTCCAGTCCGTCGATCCGTTTCCGCAGCCACGTCACGAGCTCGCCGTCCGATTCGTAACTGTAGCGCTCCAGCTCCGTCAATATCTCGTCCATCGCCGTAAAGTCAAAATGCCCCGCGGCATCCAGCAGTTGCATCAGAAGCGCGGTCTCCGGCGCATTTTTGGTTTCTTTTTCGGAGCTCTCCCCTTCGAAGTCCTTCAGGACGCCGCGCAGCAGGTCACGCAGGGCGGAAAGCAGCCTCTCGGCGGTTTCTATAAAAACACCGTTCTTCGCTTGGATTGTCTCGAAATCTCCGGACCGGGCCGAGGATTCCAAAACCTGCGCCTGTTCGGCAACGGCCCCGGCGCATATCCCATAACAGGCCCCCTTGAGCCCGTGCACGGTTATGGCGTACTCCGCGAGGGTCTCCTCTGAGACTCCGCGTATTTTCTCCAACAGCTCCGGCGTGTGGACCGTAAAGGAACGAAGAACTTGCAGATAGGCGTTTTCGTTCTCATAGCGCTCCACCCCTGCCGAGAGGTCCACGCCTTCCACTCGACGTCCTTCCAGTTTGCCGAGTTCGCCAAAAACGCCGAGAACGGCAGGCTTCTCTGCTGCTTTCTGCTCTTCCCGCCGCGGAGCTCCTTTGCCGTGCCTCTCCCGTACCCACCGGTTGAGAGCCGCGTCCAGCTGAACGATGTCGACCGGCTTGGAGATGAACGCGTCGAAGCCGTTGGACAAGAACATCTCCTCGTTGCCCCGCAGGGCATTTGCCGTCAGGGCTATGATAGGCACGGTCCGCGCGTAGTCGGTCCCTATCTCGCTGCGGATGACACGGGCAGCCTCGATTCCGTCCATCTCCGGCATCATGTGATCCATGAACACAGCGTCGTATTGCGTCTTCTCCGCGCGGATTTTCTCTATCGCTTCCTGGCCTCCGGCAGCCGTGTCTATCTCCAGTCCATAGGGCATCATCAGCCCCTTGGCCACGTCCAAATTCGTCGGAACGTCGTCCACTATCAGCACCTTGCCATA
>JAISWV010000249.1 GCA_031270755.1 Synergistaceae bacterium | reverse complement strand
GGGATCAAATCGCCTTATAACATCACCTTCCTCCTCACAGTGCAGGAAGAAGTGGGACTTAAGGGGATGAAACATTATCTCGCGAACGTGAAGCAAAAGCCGGACATGGTGGTTTCCGTCGACGGCGGCATTGGCAGCGTTGCGGTGGGTGCGCGGGGTATCGACTGGTATAAAGTTTACGCCAAAGGACCCGGTGGACATACGAACCGTAGTCTGGGTATCCCGTCAGCGGTGAAGAGTCTTGCTTTGGCCATTACGGAGGCCTATAAATATCAAGTGGAGCAGGACCCGGCTATTTATCTCAACCTGGGAGTCATAGGCGGCGGTACCACGGAGAACGCGGTCGCCGAAGAGGCATGGGTGACTTTGGATATGCGGTCTCAAAGCGCGGAAGCTTTGAAAAAGCTGGAAGACAACGTTTTCCCCGCAATGGAGAAAGCCATCACGGACTCAGGTTGCACGTTCGAGAAAGAGCTGGTTGTGGATATCTCCGCAGGGCAGGTGCCCGGAGTGGACAAACATAAGTTGGTTCTGGCTACGCAGGATGCGTGGAGTGGCCTGGGCTACAAGGACATCAAGCTGAATTATTCCGCTTCGATCAACGGCAACGTTGCGATGGCCATGGGAATTCCTACGATCGGCGTAGGAATGTCCACTTCCGAGAATGCGCACTCTCTGAAGGAACGCTCCAAGGTCGACTCGATCAATATAGGACAAAAACATCTGCTGATGTTGCTCGAGCGTTTGAAGTAGCGATACCGGAACGCCTCGACACGTGATGCTCCCAAAAAGCGCCGACCCCCTCTCTTCCATTTCAGAAGGGACGGGGTCGATTTTTGTGGATAGGGTTAGAAGAGGCTGAGCCTCTCCTTTCGCTGACGGTTTATCGGGGGGATATTCCGTTTTGCAGGATGTAGAGCGTTTGACGCGCGTGCTGTTCGATGTTGGCTATGGAAAGCTGGCTTATCACGCTTTGAAAGATGAAAATGTCGGTGACGAAGTGCACGCACAAATCCGCCAAAGCTGAGGAATCGACCTGGGAAGAGATGAGGTCCCGCTCTTTGTCGAACTCGATGGCCAAAAGAAAGATTTCTTTGTATTTGCTTTGCACGCGCTGAATCAGGTTGCGCGAAACGCCGTGGGCGTGGCTGTACATTTGCTTGCCCAGCTCGATATGCCTGGGGTTTCGCAGCAAGAACTCGCTGTCCCGCAGGTAAAAGGCCTCGAAGAACTTGAGGAAGGGCTCTTTCTTGTAGAGCAAGAACGCGGGCTTGACGTACTCGGCGCGGCGGGCCCGCAGCGTGTCGAAGATGTAGATATACATGTCTTCTTTATTCGGGAAATATTGATACAAGCTGCCGCGGGAGATATTCGCGCCGCTCACGATGTTGGCTAGATTCGCTTCCTGCACGTTGCGTTTGCCAAATTCTTCGATGGCAGCCTGCAGTATCCTCTCCTGCTTTTCGACAGGCAGGTTGTAAAAGGTCTGAGTCGGCATGGCAGCTGGTGTCAGTTTATAGGGAGCCCGTGGCCCCGGCTTTGTCCGATGTCAGTCATAAACGCAACTTTGTTTTGCCTATTTTGCATGCTCAGCCTCCGCGCTATCGTGGTCCTGTGCTATTATATTCAAAATCGGACGTTTTCGCTCGAGAGAAGTTCCGCACCGATGACGACCAACCCGTCCGCCTTAATTGTAAAAGTAAAAGCAGTCCGCTCAATCCGCTATAATACTTTATGAAAGTTATTATATATAGAAATTTTCGTCTGGAGCATTTATTTTACAAAAAAGCAAAGCAAACAAGTAAATTCTTCTATCCCGTAAGGAGGGCTGAACCATGATGCGCGACCCCGAAAAAACCATTGGCAACCTCATTGACAAGCAAGGTGTTTCTTTTATCGCCTCGGTGGATGATCGCGGCTTCCCGAACATGAAAGCCATGCTGCCGCCCAGAAAGCGTGAGGGCATCCATATCTTTTGGTTCACCACGAACACTTCATCCATGCGCGTGGCGCAGTTCCGGGAGAATCCGAAAGCGTCCGTCTACTTTTATGACAAGCGCTTTTTCCGCGGCGTGATGCTCGTCGGCACGATGGAAGTTCTGGAGGACGCGGCGTCAAAGGAAATGATATGGCGTGAAGGCGACACGACGTACTACAAACAAGGCGTAACCGACCCTGATTACTGCGTTCTTCGCTTCACAGCAACAAGCGGGCGGTACTACGCGGATTTTTCATCGCAGAATTTTGACGTGAGCAAGGGATAATTAATAAGGAGAGCCGCGAAGTAACGTCATTTCCTCGGGAGGGGGCATTGGACATTCCACGTATTTTCAACAGACCACTCTTGCCAAGGGGGGAATAAAACTTTGGCCGAAAATATCACACATGGAATATCACACATGCGGGCCGCTTGGTGTATACTGCCTATTGTCTATTATCGGGCTTGGAGTTATATTGTAAGTTATGTGACCTGTCGGCAAGAAAATAGAAACAAAATAGAAACAAAATGGAAACGGAGGATATTCGAGATTGGCATCTGAAGTGGTGAAACCTTGGTGGAGAGAGACTATAGAGACTATCCTCTGGGCTCTTGTGTTGGCGATGATCATAAGGACCTTTGTGGTCCAGGCTTTCTGGATACCCAGCGGTTCTATGCTGCCGACCCTTCAGGTAGGAGACAGAGTGCTCGTGGCCAAGTTCTGGAACTGGTTCACAACCCCTTCGCGGGGTAGTGTCTATGTCTTCAAATACCCTGAAGATCGGTCTCGGGACTTCATCAAGCGTATCATCGCCGTTCCGGGCGATACCGTAGACATCAAAAATGGAGTGGTTTACGTCAACGGCTCTCCCGTCGACGAACCCTACGTCATCAATAAAGACCATTACACCATGAGACCCAACAAATTTTATCCGTCGGTGCCCTTTACCGTTCCGGAAGACAAATACTTCGCACTGGGGGACAACCGGCCGAACTCCCAGGACGGTCGGTTCTGGGGGTTCGTTCCGGCCGAGGACATTCATGGACCGGCTTTTTTCCGTTATTGGCCCTTGACCCGCATAGGGTTGCCTCGTTAAAAACACATGAGCGGCAGGACCGTATGGTTTCCCGGCCATATGGCCAGAGGGGGACGCAAATTAGGTGAATTGACCGAAAAACTGGATCTTGTCATCGAGGTGCGCGACGCACGCGCACCTTTTTCTACGTCTTCGCCTCTGATCGAAAAACTCGCGGGCGGTAAATCTGTCGTGTCGGTTTTGTCCAAAAAAGACCTCGCCGACCCTCAGAGGATGCGCGTATGGATGGAGGAGTTCGCCCGGCAGAAAAAAAACGTCTGGGCGTTCAACCTTCGCAGGGACAACCTGGAACCTCTGCGCAAGTCTTTGCTGCGCCTCGCGCCGCCGTACCGCGAGCTTCGCCTGGCGGTCGTCGGCATTCCCAACGTCGGTAAATCTCTGTTCTTGAACATGTTGCTGGGCAAATCGCGGGCGAAGGTAGGGGGCATTCCTGGCGTCACCCGCGACGTCAGCTGGTACAAAGGCAGCGGTTTTCTGGCGGTGGATTCTCCCGGAATTCTCGACCCCAGCTCCGAGCCTGGAGTCCACCGGATATTGTCGTGGTTGGGCTGCGCCAAGGCGGACGTCGTCGGTGGGCACGAAGCCGCGGCGCTGGAGCTGATTCAATTCCTGCGAAAACGGGGCATATGGAATGTCGTCGTCGGCGCATGGAACATCGAAGAACCGGAAGAACCGGAAGAATCTTCAATGAAACCTATGGAACACGCGGAATTCGCCGAAAAGACCCTTGTAAACGTCGGACGCCGGCTGGGCTGCTTGATGGCCGGCGGAAAAGTCGATATGGAATTGGCGGGACGGCGGCTCGTGGATTCTTTCGCCGCAGGGAAGCTGGGCCCCGTCACTCTGGAAATGCCGGGTGACCCTCTGTGGATTCCGCGGAAAAACTGCAATTTTTGAAGGCTTTCAAAGGAGTCGTGGCGGGCACGGACGAGGCGGGACGAGGTCCTTTGGCGGGTCCGGTGATGGCCGCGGTCGTGGTTTTGACGCCTTCGCAGGAAGAGGAGCTTTTGAAACTCGGACTCAAAGACTCCAAGCAGCTCACGCCCCAAAAACGCGAAAAACTTTTCGTGAAAATGTGCGAAATGAACGTCGTTTGGCGGGCTCAGGCCGTCGGCGTCGCCTCCATTGCGCGGCTCAACATCAGCGGGGCATCTCTTTGGGCGATGGCGCAGTGTGTTTCCAAGCTGCCCGTGCGCGTCGGTCTCGTGGTCGTGGACGGGCTTTACAAATTTCCGGACTTTTCCGGCTCTTCCCCCGAGCAGCTCCCTCTCGTGAGGGCGGACGTTTTGATTCCGTCCGTTTCCGCGGCCTCCGTGGTGGCCAAAGTCCTGCGGGATCGTGTTATGATAGCCCTGGATCGGCTCTATCCTTTGTATGGATTTGCCCAACACAAGGGATATCCGACGAAGAAGCATCGAGACGCCGTTCGAGCCTTTGGGCTTTCTCCCGTACACCGCGCGGCATTTTGCAGAAAGCTGCTGCTCGAACGCAAAAAATATGAGCGCGGAAAATTTGCGGATGAAGAATGCTTAAATGTAAAGAAGGCATAGATGCGGAAAGGGCATAGATAAGATAATGGCGCAGATATCGAACCTCAACGTTCAAGTCAATCAAAATCAAGTGAACCAAAATCAGGTCGGCTCGAGCGCGGCTCAAGGAGTGGTTCGCGGGGACCTCCGGCCGGCGCTGCCCGGAATACGCTCGGGGACTCTGGTCGAAGGGCAAGTTCTCTCGCAGAATGCCGACGGAAACTACACTGTCCGCATCAATCCCCAGGGCGGGCAGCCGGCCCAGACTTTGCTGGCGCGCGCGACGGTGGACTTGATTGTCGGAGAGCACTTCCGCGCCGTCTGGGACTCGTCCGGAGCGGATAAAATTCCTGTATTGAGGCTTTCCGAAAGCGAGCTTTCGTTTTTGTCCAAACTGCCCCTTGCCGACCGAGAGCTGGCGAACGCGCTGCTCTCTCACGGCATGCCCCTGTCCGACGAGGTTTTGCTCTCGGTCCGCGAGGCGTGGCGGCGTATGGGAAGCGGCCCGGAACAACTGGGGTCTCTTTTGGAACTCTGGGCGAGAGACCTGCCGATGACTCCGGCCAATGTGCAAATTCTCTCCTGGTATATGGGACTGAACGGAGAAGCGGCAAATTCCGTCTGGGCCCGCATTCGAAAAGAAATGCAGGAGCGTACCCGTAAAGGCGAGGATCCCGTCGATATCCTGCGCGACTTGAAAGAAAACGGGGGGAAAGACCCCGAGACCGCAAAATTTTTGGAAGGCCATTCTTTGCTGCTGCGCGCGCCCCGCAAAGATGTGGACCCCTCGTTGCTGGGAGCTCCGCTGTGGCCCGTTCGCGACGATATGGCGCATATTTTGGCGCGCGTTTTTGTCGGGCGCGTGCGCGAGCAGAACAGTGAACTCGACAATCGGGGCTATTGGCAGATGGGGTTCGCCGTAGAAGGGGCTCGTTTGGGGTTTGTCGGCGGCAACGTCGAAAGCGACGGGCGTTCTTACAACCTGAATCTCTACGCGGAGCAGCTTGCGACCTGCGAGCTGCTGAAACATAAGCGCCACGCCATACGCAAAGAATTGGAGGGAATCCCTTTGGTTTTGCAGTTTATAGGCGTATCCCAAACCGTCGACGAGGGATTGCGCCGTCAGCTTTTATCCGGTCGAGGACTGGACATCACCGTATAAAGAAGCGGGCTCTTCTATGAAAAAACAAATTTTTTCGCAGCGCGAAAAGGCCGTTGCCGTGCAGTACGATGCAGAAGCTTCCTCCGCCCCGGTGGTTACCGCCAAGGGCGAGGGGTTTGTCGCGCGGCGCATCGTAGAGATCGCGCAAGCCGCCGATGTGCCCATCGTCGAAGACGCCGCGCTGGTTTCCGCTTTGCTGTCTCTGGAGCTGGGGCAGGAGATCCCCGTGGAGCTCTATACTGCCGTGGCCCGGATCCTTTCCTGGATTTACAAACTGGACAAAGGCGAGCCTGCGTGAGGGACGCGAGGCATTTGGAGCTGGGCAGGCGGGCCGAAGACCTGGCCGCCGCTCATGTCGAGAAACTTGGATGGCAGCTGTTGTCTCGTAATTTTTCCTGCAAACTCGGAGAACTGGACATCGTGGCGATCGATAAAAAAGAAAAAGAACTGGTTGTCGTCGAGGTTCGTTATCGTACTTACAGCGAGATGCAATCCCCGTCGGATTCCATCGGCCCCAAAAAATTGCGCACGCTCGTCAACGCTGGCCGCGTTTATGTGAACGACCTGGCCTGGACGGGACCCTGGCGTATCGATCTGGTGGGGATCACCGCATTTCCGAGAGAGCCGGAACGGCAATGGCAGATCGAACACATCAAAGACATCACCGGCGGAGACTATCCGGTGTGAGCCGAGTCTCTGGTCGTTTTGGCGCGGCGCGGGGTATTCTTACAAGAAGAATGGGGCGTAGATAAAAAAAGTAGGTAAAACTTATTACAGAGACATCGTCAGCTGAGTTAAAATAAATTTTTCGACATCATGGAACCAGAGTCCACTTTCAAATTTGGCTTTGAGTGTTAGT
>JAISWV010000227.1 GCA_031270755.1 Synergistaceae bacterium | reverse complement strand
GCAATCGAACGACGCCGGAGATCCGCGCGCTTCTTACCCGAAACGGCGGGCAGATGGGCGAGGCGGGAAGCGTGGCCTGGATGTTCGAGCGCAAAGGCGTCATCGAGGTCAAGGGACAGGGTTTGGACGAGGACGCCCTGATGTCTCGCGGGCTGGAGGCGGGCATGACCGACATGGAGCCCTCCGACGAGGGATATACGCTCTACAGCGAGCCCTCCGACCTCCATGTCCTGAAAGAAGCCCTCGAGAAGGCAAAATACGTCGTGGAGAGCGCCGAGAGTCCGATGGTCCCCAAAACGCCCCTGGAGATCACCGATGTGGAGACCGCGCGCAAAATCTTCCGCCTCATCGATGTCTTGGAAGAGCACGACGACACCCAAAACGTCTACTCCAACTTCGACATTCCAGACGACGTGGCCGCTCAAATAGAAGAGTAAGCCGTAATCTTCGAAGAGGTGCGGACCTTGGAGTCTGGGCTTGTTTGCCTGGGAGTGGACCCAGGGTTGGCGCGTCTGGGGTATGGCTTGGTGAGGCAATCGGGGTCCATCGTCCGCGCCATCGCCTTTGGTTGCATAGAGACGAGTCCCGGCATGGCGTTTACGCAGCGCCTTTTGCGTCTGTACCAAGCTCTCGGGGAGCAGCTCGAAAACTGCTCCCCCGACTTTATGTGCGTGGAGCGGCTTTTTTTTGGGCGCAACATCACGACGGCGGAGTTCGTCTGGCAGGCGCGAGGCGTGGTGATGTTGCTGGCCGCGCAAAAGGGACTCGACGTTCTGGAGCCCAAGCCCAGCCAGATCAAGATGGCCGTTTGCGGAACGGGGAGCGCCGACAAAACGCAAGTACAGAAAATGGTGCAGCGGCTTCTGGCGCTGGACGCCGTTCCGAAGCCGGACGACGCCGCCGACGCCTTGGCCGTTGCTTTGACGGGGTTGGCGTATTACAGGCACGAACAAAAAACGGGGCAGCGTTTTTAGAGCCTCCGGTTCTTTTGTGGCCAAATTTTCGCCTGTTCATTATGAGTTTTAGGCGTCTTTTTCCAGTACACGATTATGCAATTCGCTGTAAAGGGGTCGATGGTGCATGATTCGCTCTCTCAGTGGAGAGGTGCTTTCTGTGACGGAAACGTCCGCGGTTCTCGACGTGGGGGGCTTGGGGTTTGACGTTTTGTGTTCCCGCGGCGCGCTTTCCCTCTGCTCCGCGGGAGGACGGGTTCGCCTCACGGCTTACCTGCAGATTTCGGAGGCGGGCGTCGCCCTGTTCGGGTTCGCGAACGAGACGGAGCGGGAGATTTTCCTGAAGATCACCTCGATCAAGGGGATCGGAGGCCGCACGGGAATGACGATCTTGAACGTCTTGTCGGCCGACGAGGTTGTCCGCGCGGTCTCTTCGTCCGACGTGAACGCGTTCATGCGCGTACCCGGGGTGGGGCGCAAGACGGCGGAGCGCATTTGCTTCGAGCTGAAAAACAGCCTTCCCAAGGAATTCGCCTCGATGGCACACGGCGCTCCTTCCTCCCCAAGCCGCGTTACGGACACGGTGGGAGACGCGCTGCGGTCGCTGGGCTTCGGGCAGGGCGACGTCGTAACCGCTTTGAGCGTCGTGCGCGCGGCGCTGGGCGAGGACTTCGACAAATTGGACGAAGAAAAACTTTTGAAGGCGGCTTTGAAAGAACTGCAGCGCAAGTAGTAAAAATAATAAATATTATTCAATGCCTGAAATCTCTTGAATGAGGAATCGATCCATGCCGGAAAACAAAGAATCGAATCAAGAAAACCGTTTTTATTCGCCCCCCCGAGATCCGGAGGACCTGTCTCTCCGACCCACCACCTTAAACGCCTTCATCGGGCAGGAAAAGATAAGAGAGAAGCTCCAAATCTACATGCAGGCGGCAAAAGGCCGCGGAGAGCCTTTGGACCACGCTCTTTTTTACGGACCTCCGGGGTTGGGGAAGACCACTCTGGCCGGCATCATCGCCCGCGAAATGGGCGGACAGATGCGCGCGACCACGGGGCCGGCTTTGGAGCGCGCCGGAGACTTGGCCGCCATCGTCTCCAACGTGGAGAACAACGACGTTCTGTTCATCGACGAAATCCACCGCCTCCCCGTGCAGGTGGAGGAAATTCTCTATCCCGCAATGGAGGATTTCTCTTTGCATATCGTGGTGGGCAAAGGGCCTTTGGCCAAGACCATATGCCTTTCTCTGCCGCGTTTTACGCTCTGCGGGGCGACGACTCGCTTGGGGCTTTTGACGTCGCCCCTGCGTGCCCGCTTTGGCATCGTCGAACAGCTTTCCCTTTACACGGAGCAGGAATTGACTCTCATCGTCCGGCGAGGCAGCCGGACCTTCGGCGTAGAAATTCTGGACGAGGCCGCGGCCGAAATCGCGAGGCGGTCGCGGGGGACGCCGCGCGTGGCCCTGCGTTTGCTGCGGCGGGTGCGCGACGTGGCGGCGGTCAAGGGCACGGGGGTCATCACGGCCGAGATGGCGGACCGGGCGATGGACATGCTGGAGATAGACCCCCAAGGTCTGGACGAAAGCGACCGCCGCATTTTGAGCAAGATCATCGATTTTTTCGAAGGAGGCCCCGTGGGGCTCTCCACCATCGCCGCGGCCCTGAACGAGGACACGCAGACCATAGAGGACATCTATGAACCCTATCTCATTCAAAAGGGATTTTTAGAGCGAACCCCGCGCGGCCGCAAAGTCACAGCCGGAGCCTACACGTACCTCGGCAGAAAATTTCCCTCTCCCCCCGAACGAGGAGAAACGCTGCGCCTGCCCCTGGACGAAGAAAATGAATGACATTCAGCCCGCGGCGGTGCCCGCGGGGATAGACATGAATCGTTATGGCGTCCGTGCAGTGTGTAGGGGCGCGTATTGCGGGTCCGTCGTCGTCAGCTGAAATTCTTTGGCCAATGCCGCGACGGCTTCGTCCGCCCTCTCGTCGTCGACTAAGACGGAGATGTTTATGTCGGAGGTGGATATTCCCCGTATCGTGACCTCAAGGGAGCGGAGGGCGGCAAAAACGCGCCCCGCGACGCCGGTTGCGGCGTTCATTCCATCGCCGACAGCCGAAACTTTCGTCACGGGGATTCCGGGCTCTATGGCCCATCCCGTAAGCCCCTTTTCGTTCATGCAGCCGCTGACGGCGTTGACCACAGCCTCGGCGTCGCCGTCCAGGGCGGTGAAGGTCAGGAACGACATATCCCCGTCTTCGGCGGTGGATATCATGTCCAAGTTCACCCCGGCGAGAGCCAAAGCGTGAAAAATTCCGCACAGAACGTCTCCGTCCCCGGGAATGCGTTTGACGACGAATTTCATTTGGTTGCGCGCGACGGTCACACCCGTCACGACAGGGCTTTCCAGCCACTCGGGAAGTTCTTTGACCACGTAAGTGCCCCTTTCCTCGGAAAAAGTGGACGCGCAGTAAAGAGTGACTCCATATTTGCGCGCCAGTTCTACGGACCGCATGTGCAGCACCTTGGCCCCCAGGGAGGCCAGTTCCAGCATTTCCTCGTAGGTGATGTAGTCCAGTTTGCGAGCGCCCGGCACTTTGTTGGGGTCGCAGGTGAAGATGCCGGGGACGTCGCTGTAGATTTCGCACACCGCGTCTATTCCCGCCGAGACCGCTTTCGCCGCGACGGCCACAGCCGACGTGTCCGAACCGCCCCGGCCCAATGTCGTGAGATCACCCTCGGGCGTAACGCCCTGAAAGCCCGTGATGACCACGACGCTGTTCTCCTGGAAGCTTCGCTGCAGCAGCGACAGATCGATGTCCTGGATGCGCGCGTTGCTGTGGTCGCCCGAGGTCTCGATGCCCAATTGAAAGGCGTTGCGCGAGGTTGCCGCCACTCCGGCGTCCCGCAGCGCCATTGCCAGCAGCGCGGCCGAGACCTGCTCCCCGGTGGCCAGCAGCATGTCCATTTCCCGTGGGGGAGGGGAGGGCGACACCTCTTTTGCCAGGGCGATCAGCCCATCCGTGGTCTTGCCCATCGCGGAGACCACCACGGCCATTTTGGACCCCCCGGGCGCGCCCGCTTCGAGCCGATTTTTGATGCGGAGCGCCACGTTTTTTATCTTCTCGGACGTCGCCACGGAAGAACCGCCGTACTTTTGAACCACCAGAGCCGGCAGCTTTTTTGGTCGGTTTTGTCGGTTTTGCCGGTCTGTCATCGTGCGGCCTCCATCACAGCTTTCTGAGGTCCTCGACGATCTGTGTTTTGGAGGCGGTCTTGTCGTCCACCATCTTGACGATCTTGGCCGGGGAACCAGCGACAAGGGCTCCGGCGGGGACGTCCTGGGTGACCACCGAGCCCGCGGCGATGACGGCGCCCGCTCCGACCTGGACTCCTTCGATGACGACGGCGTTGGCTCCGACCAGCACGTTGTCGCCGATGACGACGGGAGTGGCGGAGGCCGGCTCCACGACGCCCGCGATCACAGCGCCCGCGCCGATGTGGCATTTCGCGCCGATACGCGCGCGTCCTCCCAGTACGCAGTTCATGTCGATCATGGCCCCTTCGCCGACGATCGCTCCGACGTTGATCACGGCGCCCATCATGACCACGGCGTTCTTGCCGATGGAGACCTTGTCCCGAATGACGGCGCCCGGCTCGATCCGCGCTTCGTACCGCGTCAGGTCGGCCATGGGAACGGCGGAGTTGCGGGCCTGCACTTCGATGTCCGACCCCGTGACTCGGGCCGCGTATTTTCGCAGCGCCTCGCCGATGACCTCGTAGTCTCCGCTGAGGGTGCCGAAATCCGCGCCGCCCACAAATTTGAGTTCGCCCCAATCCAGTCCCTTCAGGTCCCCGGAGACGAAAGCGCGGGCGGGCGTCCTCTTTTTGGACTCCTTGATCAGGCGAATGATTTCCTCGGTGTTCATTTCATTCATAAATTTTTTCCTCCTAAATTAAAGCTTAGGGGGGCAGAGCTCGTTCGGCTCCTGCGGAGTCCTCACTGGCCCCCCCGAGACCCCCTGGATTGAAGCTCAGGAGATATGTTTGAGTACGTCTTCGAAGGTGTAGAGTCCTTTTTCCGCGTCCGCCGCGAAGAGGGCGGCGCGCAGGGCCCCCAGGGCGAAGACGCCGCGTGACAGGGCGCGGTGCGTCAAAGAGAGCACCTCGCCGTCGTTGGCGAAATGCACGCTGTGATCGCCCGGAACGCCTCCCAGCCGAAGCGAATGTGTGGGGCAAGGCCGCCCCGTGGCCTCCCGAAGGAGAATCGCCGTCCCGGAGGGGGCGTCTTTTTTCTTGTTATGATGGACTTCTTCGATCTCAAGGTCCCAGTCGGACAAAAGGGGCGCGTAGTCTTGGAGGATCATCTTCAGCACGTTGACGCCCGTGGCGAAGTTGAAGCTTTGCACAACGGCGGTCTTCTTCCCCAACTCCCTCAGAAGGGCGAAATGCTCTTCCCCCAAGGCCGTGGTCCCGACGACGAGCGCCGCTGCGTGGGCTTCGCAAAGCTCCACCGTCTTCGCAAGGGCGGCGTGGGAGGAAAAATCCACAAGCACCTCCGGCTTTGCCTTACATTCCGTCTTCGAAAGGTCCGACGTCAGGACGAGTTCGTGTCCCGACCCGCCGAAGAGCTTCGCGATTTCCTGTCCCATACGCCCGGAACAACCGACGATCCCGTACTTTATCGCTCTTGCCGCCATCGATCTCACTCTTTTCATTTCATTTTAACTGAGTCACGCAGTAGACGCAATTTCCCTCCATTATACAATGTTTTGCAAGTGTTTTCAAAACAAAGCGAGCGCGATAAACCCTAACGAGCGGAACGAGCGTGAGAACATCCAGAAACGGCAAAGCGAAGGAATAGCGGCGGCAAAAGCGCGGGGCGTCCGTTACGGCCGTCCTATCAAAAGCCCTCCGAAAATTTCCGCGAACTCGTCCGGGCGTGGACACCGTGCCTATCAGCGGGAGTATCAGCGTGAATGGGACCGCCGCCGTAAACAGGCGGCACAGGGAACACATGAATGAAAGGTTTAAATTACCTGCCTATGGAAAAAACGACACAAGACAAACAGACGCTTACCGGGCGAAATTTCATCGAATTTGGCTCACAATAAACGCCAGCTGTACCATCGTTATCAGGACATTGGAGACAATCTTGGGTTCATTTTCCTACCCCAAGCCTGTAGAGAACTTTCACCTCCAAGTTATCGCCCATGCTG
>JAISWV010000226.1 GCA_031270755.1 Synergistaceae bacterium | reverse complement strand
TTCCGGCTCCCCCAAGCCCAAAGGGTATTCGGCGCGGAGGGCTTCCTTTTGGTCCGCGCTCATCTTCTCGATAAATTGCATGGACATGTCCGTTTGGACGACCCCCAGCACCAGCCCGTTCAGGCGAATTTTTTTCACAGCCAGCTCCGCGGCGGCGGCGGGTATGAACCCTTCCAGGGCCCCTTTGCTGGCCCCGTACAAGGCCGTTCCCAAAGCGCCCTCGTGCGCCGCCATGGAGGAAAGCAGCACGAACGACGCCCCCTCCGTCCCATACGCTCCTTTTTTGGCAAAGAGCCGGATCAATTCCAGCGCCGCAAATGTGTTGACGCGAAAGACCTCTTCGGCAAGGGAAAATTTCGACTGAGTCAAGGGCAAAGTTTTTTGCATTCCCGCGGCGTAGAGCATACCCGATATGCCGTCGGTCAAACCGACGACGTTCGAGACGTACTCCTGCAGCTTCTCGATTTGCGTGAAGTCGCAGGGAACGATTTTCAGGCGATTCCCATACACGTCCGAGAGCTCTCCCAGTGCCCCGGTGTTTCGGGCGGAGGCGACGACGGAATAGCCCTCCTGCAACAACAGCCGCGCAGTCGCCCGGCCTATTCCCCGCGACGCACCCGCCACCAGCACCCATCGATTCTCTCGCTCCGTCATTGGTTCGATCCTCTTTGCCCCGCTCTCACCGCAAAGGACAAAATGTCTCTCACCGACTTGATCTCGGCGATTTTTTCCAAGGGGATTTCGTAGCCTGCCTCGTCCAGGGCCATGACGATTTGAAGCGTTTTCAAGGAATCCCAGCCGGCGACGCTATCGATCGAACTGTCTTCGAAAACGGGCGTTCCCAGTGCCTCGGATATGATCTCGATAACATTCTGCATGGTGGTTTATCCCCTTTGCCGTTCCTGAGCTTTTGCGTACAGGTCTCCGACCGTTTTACATTCGAGAAAGCCGTCGATGGAAAGTACAGCGCCACACTGGTCTTCCAAAAACGTCAAGAGCGCGAATCCCACGAGGGAAGACCAAAAGTCGGCCGACTCCCGGAAATCGCTTTCGAGAGAAAGGATTTTGGGATCGGCCTCGATGATATCCGCGATTTCGTTTATAAACTGAGATACTTCCATAATTTGACCTTTTCCAATCCTTTTGTGTGTTTTACGGATACTCGATAACGCCGGGACAGACGCAAGGCCCCAGGTTCATCGAGACGGCCGATATGGAGAGCCCTGCTCCGAAGCCGGAGGCCAAGACGCGGTGGGGTTTCTCCGAAACGGTTTTTTGGAGCTCCGAGCAGATGGTGACGGGGATCGTGGCCGAGCTGGAGTTCCCGTAGCGGTCTAGGCTCACCGGCATCTTTTCCAGGGGAATTTTCAATTTCTTCGCCACTTGTTTCATCATGTAAAGATTGGCCTGGTGCAGCAGCAACAGGTCCAGTTCGTCCGCCGCGACGCCGTTGCGCTCCATCAAGGACGAAAGACACCCCGGCACGTTGCGCACCACGAAGTTGAACACGGCCATGCCGTCCATGTGGATGTCGATAGGCCGCCTCACGCCTCCGTCCGGCCAGGTTTTGTACTCCAGAGAACGCTCGTTGAAAGGGCGGCGGGATCTTCCCTCGGGAACCATCAGCACGTCGTGCTGCGACCCGTCGGTCAGAAAGCCGAAATGCCATTCTTCATCGCCCTCCGGCGTCAGCAGCGTGGCCGTCCCGGCGTCGCCGAACAAAAGAGCGGTGCTTTTGTCGTAGGGAGAGGTGGAGGCGCTGTGATTCTCTCCGGCCAGCAACAATAAGGGAGCCTCTATCGACCGCGCCATCAGGGCTCCCAACCAAAGGCCGTAGACGTATCCCGAACAGGCGAGAGACGTGTCCGTTGCCGCGCACGCGGTGGACAGCCCCAGCAGATGAGCCGCGCGGGAGGCGTTGTTGGGCATGTCGTGATCGGGAGTTTGGGTGACGAAAAGAACGCCTCCGATGTCGGACGACGAGATGGAATGATTTCCAAGAAGCTCTTTCGCCGCGGTGACGGAGAGGTCCAATGCCGTCACTCCACCGCCGGGCGGACACACACGGCGGGTCCGCACTCCCGTGGCCTTGATGGTGTTTTCGATGTCCGCGCCGAAAAGCTCGGCCCCGGACGTCATGTTGTCTACTTCATTCCTTGGAACGCAGGCACAGACACCGCTGAATTTCATTCCTCCGACGGATGAAAATCGCATTTTCAGGCTCGACCTCTGGTTCCGCAAATCTTCGGCGGCTGCGGTTTCAAATTCTATATTCATCATATATCATAATCCTTTGCACGTTCCTGCGGGTCGTGTTTTGCGCTTCCCATAAATCTCGGCATCGTCGCTTCGCCCGCGGCGGAGATGCCTTCGCGCTTCAGAATTTTTACGAGGGTCAGCAGCAAGATCTTCACGTCGAGCCTAAAATTATAGTGTTCCACGTACCAGACGTCCAGGGCGAATTTCTCGTCCCAGCCGATGGCGTTGCGTCCGTTGATCTGTGCCCAACCGGTGACGCCGGGCTTCACGTCGAGCCGCCTGAGCTGCGTTTCGTCGTATAAAGGCACGTAGTCCAGCAAAAGCGGACGCGGCCCCACGAGGCTCATGTCGCCTTTCAGCACGTTCCAGAGCTGAGGCAGCTCGTCCAGGCTCGAACGGCGCAAAAACTGCCCGAACTTCGTCAGCCGCGCCTCGTCGGGCAAGAGCTCTCCGTGTTCGTCCCGCGCGTTGGTCATTGTGCGGAATTTGTAAAGCACGAACGGTTTTCCCTTCAACCCCGCGCGCCGCTGCGCGA
>JAISWV010000086.1 GCA_031270755.1 Synergistaceae bacterium | reverse complement strand
GGACTGCATCTCGCTCTGAGAAAGAGTCAGGGGCAGCGTTACCGCCTCTTTTACCACCGAGTTGTACGGATCGATCAGAGCGAAGTACAGAAGAGTCGTAGGCGTCATTACCTCATAAGGCAAATTCCACTGGGACAAAGTGGGAAAAAATTTTCGAGGAAGGTTGAGAATCGTATCCTCGAAGCAGCTTCGGATCTTGTTGGTCCACGGGGCTTCCGGGCGCCACTTGCGGCCGATCTCTCCCAGGATCTTGAAAGACTCCAAAAAACGGACGAGCTCGAAAGGCTTCGACTCTCCAAAATCGGTTTCCCTGAAAGAAAGTACGAAAAACATCCTCAAAATATAGTTTTCCTGATCCGTCCACCGGGAGGTGTCGACCAGCAAGGCGGACTGAAGGACCTCGTCCAGAAACTCGTTTTTCTTCATTTTCGTCAGGCGGTCGTACTGGCTTTTCAACTGCTCCAGGTCGGGATGGAGCGGCTTCATAAAGGACAGCTGAAGGACGCGCGCGATACCTCCCCAGTCTTTACCGTACTTTCGCTCTCCCGTTTGGCAGAAAAATTCCCAGAGAGTCCTCACCGCCGGGTGGGTCTGGTTTTGAGGAATGTGACGGAAGACCGGATCCGCCAACAGGCTCCCGGCGTCCCGGAGAGCGTTTTCGCCCTTCCCTGTAAGAACCAGTTTGTGTACGAGGGTAACGATGGAGTGCACCGCCTGAAACACGTTGGAGCATTCTATGTCACTGGTGGAGTCTTGCAGCTCTTTCGCGATTTTCATCCAGGTCGCGTAAGGTATCGCCGTCTTCGCGCGCTCCAGCTTAGCATGCTGCGTCGCCAGTTTCTTCACCAGGTTTTCCGCCTCGTTTTGAGGCGACTTTTTCGTCTTCGTGGCGGCAAGGGACACCAATTCCCCGCGGAGAGCGGAATAAGAAGAAGGCAGGCCGGCTTCCGCCAGGAGAGGGGAGGGCTTGCTCACGACGCCGCTTTGATAAATGTTCAAAAAATCCGAAGCCACGTCCGCGCAGTCGCAGAGGAGAGGCGATACTCCCGAGATGCCCCGTTCCTCCCGAACGAGCTCCAGTGCCATCGCCACGCTCTTGAGGTCTTTTTCCACAAAGAGCGCGTTCGTCAGGCAATTGTAAAGCGCGTCGTCCCACCGGGAAGCCCAGGGCGTCCGCATCGAAGCCCCTCTGTCTCGAAGGAAAAGAGAAACAAAAGCAGCCCAGTTACGGTTGTTCCAGTGTTTTTCCAGCCGCTCCTTCAGCGAGAGATTCTGTTGGGGCTTCTTTTTATCTTTTTTAGACATGTTTTCGCGTCAAAAACCTTTCGCATCGAAGTTCATCGTCAAAATGACCATCGGGTCCTTTCGTGGCCTCATTCTTCTTCCAAAGCCTCTTCTTCTATGAGGGCAAGCAGCTCGTCTTCGATTTCGTCCACGAGACTGTCGTCGTCCACCAGGGCTTTTTCGTACCGGGCCAAAGCCTCCGCCAAAGCGTTTTTCTTTTCCCCGTCCTGCATCTTCGAGATGAGGTTCCGGGCCCTCTGGGTGACGAAATTGATGGCGATCGCCTGCTCTTCGGCTTCTTCATCTTCGTCGTCCGCGCCGTCTTCGATCTCCTGCAGCCCTTGAGAAGAGAAAAGCTGTGGATTGCGGCTGTCGATGCGGATCTCCGTCTTTCTGCTGTAGCCCTTCTGCTCCGCCACCAAGTGAACGATCCCGGTGAGGTCGTAAGAATACTCCACGAGGATGGGGCAGTGAGCCTCCGCCGGGGCCAGCTCCAGGTACGTCTCGCCGATCAGGGTGTTGTCTGCCGGGAAGCGGGATTCGCCCTGGTAGACCTTCAATTCGGCGATTCTTTGGTGGTGGGATACCGTGGCGAAGGTACGAGCCCGGGTCACGGGGATTTGAGTGTTGCGCGGAATGATGGGGGAGCACTCCAGCTGCTCGTAATCGTAGGTGAGGCTCTCCAAGCTGAGGGTATGGGGCGTCACGTCCACCAGAATCTGCTCGCAGTTCTCCCCGGAGATGATTCCGCCCTGGATGGACGCGCCGTTGGATACGCTCAAGTCCGGGTCGACGACGGGCATCCGCGCGCCCCCGAAAATTTGTTCGAGCCGGGCCGCGATGGCGGGCATGCGGGTCATTCCTCCCACGAGCAGGACCTTTCCGATCTTGTCGGGGGACAGTTTGGCCTCCTCCATGGCCTTTTCCACGGAGGCCACGGTACGATCCACAAAGTCCTCGGTCATGGCCTCGAACTCCTCGCGGGAGAACTCCATGGACACGGTGCAGCTTTTACCCTTGGGCGTCGGGATACGCGTTTCTTCCACCCGGACCGAGGCCTTCTCGGAAAGAGAGATCTTGGCCCGCTCCGCGACGGCGTTGAGCCGCGCCAGGGCAGGAACGTAGTCCTCCAAATCCACCTTCTCTTTTTCTTTGATCTCATGGAGGAGGTGCCTCACGATCCGCTTGTCGAAGTCGTCGCCTCCCAGATGGGTGTCCCCCGTGCTGGCGAGGACCTCGATGATTTCCCCCATGTGCAGCACGGACACGTCGAAGGTCCCGCCCCCCAAGTCGTACACCAGAGCGTACTGAGAGGCCTCTTTCGGCAGGGCTTCGGCCGAGTTTTTCGACTCCGGCTCTCCGTCGGAGGCGAGAACGTGATCGTAAAACAAGGCGGCCGCCGTGGGCTCGTTGATGATGCGCTCCACCGTCAGCCCCGCCCTTTTGCCAGCCTCCATGGTGGCCCGGCGCTGGGCGTCGCTGAAGTAGGCCGGCACGGTGATGACGACCTTCTCCACTTCGTGTCCTTCGATTCTGAGGGCCTCGTCACAGAGATAACGCAAAATCATCGCGGAGATGTCCTCCGGGTCGTAGTCTTTATTTCCCAATTTAAGTTTTTCCGTCGTTCCCATGAGGCGCTTCACGGAGCGGATGCTTTGCTCGGGAAAAGCCGCGGCCCGGTTCCAGGCCTTGCGCCCCACCAACAAATTCGACCCGTCGAGGCTCACCACCGACGGAACGATCCCGTTTCCGTCCACAGGGATGGTGTAAGGTTTTCCGTCTTTCAACACAGAAATGCACGAATTGGTCGTGCCCAGGTCAATGCCATAGATTTTGCTCATGCTCCTCGCCTTCCTACTTTCCTGCTATATTTTATTTATTTTAATTGAAACTTCTTCAGGACACTTTCCACTCCAGCTTTTCGGACGCCGATCTTTTCAGCATCTCGTTCAAGGCGCTCCTCATGTTCTTTGCCCTCAAAAGCGCGATCAAGTCCGTCAGAGGGGCGTTCGTTTCGGGCTTCAAGGCCTTTCGGTCCCCCCACAAGAACCCGGCCATATCCAACGGGGCACAGTCGTCTTTGATGCGGTCGAAAACCTCTTGGATGAAGTCCTCCCCCAGGATCAACTGTTGATATGCCCGGCGGACAGACGCGAATTTTTCGGGGAAATGTTCGGGCGGGTAGCGGCGCACCAGGCGCACGTAAGCCTGGCGCACCTCCTCGGGGCCCACGTCGCGCGGAACGCGCAGGAGATCGTAAGACGACTCAATCATAAAGTTTTCCCTCCCACGCGGCCTCCCGGTTGCGATGGAACAGCGGGGCGCTGGAGATCGAGGGGGAGTCCTCGTCTTGCGGCTCCTCGTCTTCCGGTTCCTCGTACCGCGGTTTCGCGTCGTAGCGGTTGACGACCACCGTAGCGTAGCGCAGAACCTTGCCCTCCAGCAAAAAGCCGGGCCGCACCACCTCCAGCACGGAGCCCTCGGGGTAAGCGCGGTCGCAGAGGGCGGCGCAGGCCTCGTGTCTTTCGGGGTCGAAAAGACTTCCTTCGTCGAGTATCAGCGACAGGCCGAAACACGTGAGAAGGTCGGCCAATTTGCCGCGGAGGATCGAGAACTCCCTGTCGGCAGGCCTGGCCAGGCACGCCAAGGCCAGGTTCTCGGCCAGGGCTGCGAGGGCCTCCAGCGGAGGGGACGGCTGCAGTTTCTCCAGGATTTGGTTTTGATTCTCGAGAACGCTTTCGAGAGCCGCTTGGCGCCGCCGTTCTTGGCGTTGAGCCTGCTGCTCCCCCTCTTCCATGCCGGAAAGACGCTCTTCCATGCCGGAAAAGCGCTCTGCCAAAGAGTTCAACAAATCTCCCAAAGAAGCGAGAGAATCTTTGACGGAGGACAACTCCGCCGAACAAATTTTTTCCACACCCGAGAGTACGTTCCGCCTCAATTGCTCTTGGATTTCCGCCTTCGTAAAAAGACCGAACATCGAGAGATCGCTCCCTTCTCAAAATTGAACGTCCTCAAAAATTTTACTCGAAAATTTTTCGCGCGGCCGCCGTCGAACTCGGGCCTCACTCGTACCTCAAGGCATCGATGGGGTCCAGGTTCGAGGCCTTCCACGCAGGCCAAAAGCCGAAAAATATCCCTACTATAGCAGAAAAACCGACGGCCAGGAAAATGGAATGCATGGAAATGAGGGTCGGCCACTCCCAAATTTCCGTGACGGCGCGGGACACCCCGACTCCTCCCAGAATGCCCGCGCTTCCGCCCAGGATCGACAAAATGACCGCCTCCGCCAAAAACTGGAAGCGCACGTCGATGGGCCTTGCCCCCACGGCCATGCGGATTCCAATCTCTCTCGTCCGTTCGCTGACCGACACCAACATGATGTTCATGATACCGATGCCTCCCACCAGAAGCGATATTCCCGCCACCGCCCCCAGAAGCAAGGCCATGACGTGGGTCGACGCCGCCGCGTTTTCCAGAATCTGCGTCATGTTGCGGATGACGAAATCGTCCGGAATCCCATCCGGCAGCCTGTGGCGCTGACGCAGGATGGAGCGGACTTCCTCCTCCGCTGCGGTCAGCGAGTCCCTGTCCGCCGCCTGGATGGTGATGCGCCGCACGGAGCCCGGGATGCCGCTTCGAAAAAGACGCCGCTGGGCCGTGGTGATGGGCACGATGACCAGGTCGTCCTGATCTCCGCCCCAGGGGCTGGGCCCCTTTGCCCCCAGCACTCCCAACACGCGAAAGGGGACCTTGCGGATGCGCACGATCTTGTCGACGGGATCTCCGCCCCCGAAAAGGTTTCGCGCCACGGTGTCCCCCAAAAGGCAGACCTTGGCTCCATTGCTCACGTCGCCGTCGGAAAAGGGCTGCCCCTCGGCGACGCTCCACTCCCATGCCTTCAGCACTCCTGGCGTGGCTCCCAGGGTCGTGGTGTTCCAGTTGCCGTTGCCGTAGACCAGCTGGGAACCTCCGTAGACCTCGGGAACCACCTCGGCGGTCAAAAATCCCTCGTTGCGCAGGACCCGGGCGTCTGCCAAAGTCAAGGTCGCGGCGCTTCCCGCCGCCTGCCTGCTGGCCCCGGTGCGGGCGGTCCCGGGAAAGACAATCAGCAGATTCGACCCCACGCCGGCCACGAAATCGTCCATAATGGCCGCCGCGCCGCTTCCCACGGCAACCATCGTTATTACAGCCCCCACCCCGATGACGATCCCGAGCATCGTCAATAAAGAGCGGGTTTTATTGGCAAAAAGAGACCGAAAAGCGGTCTTCAGGATTTCCAAAGCATATTCCTCGGCATATTTGCATATTTATCACTCTTATCACTCGCGGTATCCCCCCAGGATTCTACCGCGCTTCTTTGATTAATTCCAGCATCTCCTCCGCGGAGAGGCGGAGAGGCGCTTCGGATTCGTCCAAAAGGCTCTCGGCCAGGTCGCGCTTCCAGGTGTGAAGGTCCACGATTTTTTCCTCTATCGTGTCCTTGGCGACGATGCGGTACACCGTGACCGGGCGGTCCTGCCCGATGCGATGAGCGCGGTCGGAGGCCTGTTCTTCCAAAGCGGGGTTCCACCAGGGGTCCATATGGATGACGTAGTCCGCCGCCGTCAAGTTCAGCCCCGTCCCCCCCGCCTTCAAGCTGATCAGGAAGCAGTCGCCCTCCCCCGCCTGAAAGGCCGCCACGCGCTTTGTGCGCTCCTGGGGAGGGGTGGCGCCGTCCAGGTACTGGTAGGGAATTTTCTCCCGGTCCAGGTATTTTCGGAGAATCGACAGGTGATCCACGAACTGGCTGAACACCAGGGCCTTGTGCCCATTTTCCCGGAGTTCCTCCAGAATCTCGGAAAACGCCTCCAGTTTCGCGGATGGAAATTTTTCGCTGCCGCTCTTTCCCCAGTCCTCCTCCGGCATCACCAGCGCCACGTTGCAGCAGGCCCGGCGCAGGCGCATCAGCTCGGCAAAAATTTGGAAGCGCTTATCCGCGGCCTCTCCGGAACTCAGCTTCTCCACGGAGCTCCGGCGCAAAGCCTCGTAAAACGCCTGTTCTTCCTCCTTCATCTCCACCCGCAGCGTGATCTCCGTCTTTGCCGGCAATTCCTCCAGCACCTGCTCTTTGTTGCGGCGCAAAATGAAGGGCTGAATCACCTTTTTCAAGCGTGAACGGGCCTCTTTGTTGTCGTCTCGCTCGATAGGGATGGCGAAACGGCGGTTGAACCCCTCGAAGGACCCCAAGAAGTGCGGGTTCAGAAAACGAAAGAGGTTCCACAGCTCGCTCAGGTGGTTTTCGATGGGGGTGCCGGTGGTCACCATGCGAAAGTCGCCCGTCAGCTTCATCGCCGCGGCGGATCGCTTGGTGCCCATATTTTTGATCGCTTGGGCCTCGTCCAGGACGATGGTGTGCCAGTTGACCGCCGACAGGAGCTCGATTTCGTTCTGCAGCAGGCCATAGGTCGCCACCACCACGTGGAAGGGCTGCAAATCCTCCAGGGTCTTTTCTCTGTCGCCGTAGCGCAGTTCTTTCATGTCCAGAGTGGGGGCGAAGCGATGGGCCTCCGCGATCCAGTTGGAACAGACCGATGTGGGGGCGACGACCAGGGCGGGTCCTCCGTTTCCCCGGGCGACCAAAAGCGCCAGGGCCTGGATCGTTTTGCCCAGTCCCATGTCGTCCGCGAGACAGGCTCCGGCACCCCAATGAGCCAGGCGCGACAGCCATTGATACCCCTCGATCTGGTAGTTGCGCAGCTCTCCTTTGAAGGTCGAGGGCAAAGACGGGTTCAGGTCCGCCGCCTCGGCTATACGGGCCCTCTGAAGCTCCCACTCGGCGCTGCCCTTGAAAGATCCGGCCTCGTCGGCCAAAGGCATCAGCATCCCCACCGAAAGAGGCGAAACCCGGAGCTCGTTCCCCTTCAGGTCCCCCAAGGCCGCCAGGGCCTCCAACCGGCGGCGGAATTCTTTAGTGAGGGCGATGAACTGTCCGTCGCCGATGGGCAGAAAGCGCCCGTGCCCGGCCTTCAGCAGCTCCATCAAGTCTTTCATGCCCAGGACCAGGCGTTCGTCCACCGTGAGCTCGCCGGAAAAAGCGAACCAATCTTGGGCGCTGCGCACCGCCACGGACATGGAAGAGGCGGAGACCTGGGACCGCACCCGCATGGTCTGCCCCTTGGGCCACTCCACCACCACCGTGTCCCCCAGCTCCTGAACCTGCACCAAAAATTCCAGCGCCAGCTCGGGGGTTTGGAGGTGCCACCGCTCGTCCGCGATCTGCTCCGCGTCCACCAGGGAGGGGCAGGACCGCACGGCCAGCATCAGCGCGTCCTTCTCCCGTTCGAGCTCGCGCCGGGCCTGCACCCGTTTGGAGTCCGCGAGCCCGAAGATATTGTTCCCGCCCACCCCCGGGCGGCAGGGAATGCTGTTGGAGCCCAGAGGGCGCACGACCATGTCCACGTCGAGGCCTTCGTCCAAGGGTTGGATTTGCACGTAGATCCGGGAGTCCACCTCCACCTGCAGGGCATTGGCCTCGACCCCCTCGATGTCGGAGTGAACCGTGACCACCGAGGCCAGGCTTCCCAACGTCTTCAGCAGCGTCTCTTTGGCCCTGTTCGGAACGCGAAGCCCCTTTTCCCCCAAAATTTCCGCTATCTTCACGTGGCGTTCCTCGAAGCGCGTGACTCGCAGGCAGTTGGGGCCGTCTTCCCGAATGATGCGCTGGGGGGCCGAGTCTCCCTTTGGAAAAGGAGAGAGCTTCAGGTGGTAGCTGCCGTCGCCCTCCACAGCCGCCAGCTGCGGCTCGTCCGTCACGATCTCGATGCGGTTGCCGTCCTCGTCGCGAAAGAGGTAGGGGTGGCCCGCCAAGGCCTCCAAGGCCTGGGGGACGTCCAGGTAATATTGTACCCCGTGATAGCAGCTCTCCTCCCGAACGGCGGCCGCCGCGCGATAGTCCTGGTCCGTCATGCCGGGTATGGTGCCCGCCTTGCTGTAAAGGCGTTTCAAAGCCACGCTCTTTCCCTTGCTCCATCCCGAGGTTTGAAGGGTTTGCTCCACAGGGGTCAATTGAATATAGGTGGGAACTTTATCCGCGGACCTCCACCCGATTTCCCACGCAAAACGCTTGGATCCTTTCGGAACTGCCGCGCCTCCTTTGACGCCGATGCCGGAGAGGGCCGAGAGGGAGCGCTCCCATTCCAGCTGCCGCGAGAGCAGGTCTTTCAAGGGATAGGCGGGAGTGGGGAAGCCGCGGTCTTTCGCGGCCTCCGGCCAAAGTTCGCGGATCACCGCCGCCGACTCGGCCGCCAAAAAATTCATGCCCAGGGACGAGAGGTGGCGGCACGTGGCCTCCGCAAGAGTTTTGAACTCGCGGGCCTTGTCTGTGTCCAGCCAGTAGGCGTAAAGGAGGAAGAAAAAAGCGTCGACACACCGCGCCGGTTTGTTGGCGAACATGCTC
>JAISWV010000064.1 GCA_031270755.1 Synergistaceae bacterium | reverse complement strand
CTCTCCACTTCATACTCATACAAATACCCTCCTTCAGCACTAGAATCGCGACACGCTTCGAAGCCGCGTCTTTCGCACATATCGGATACTTCGGCCTCCGACAGACTCGCGGTGCCTTTCGATTCCTCCAGTTTCAAATCAATCGCGTTCAACAACGCCTCCGCGTGACGGCGCTGCAGAAAGCTCAAAAGGTATTCTATCTCCGTATCCGACATGGACTGCATTCGATTCGCAATCTCGACCGCCTGTGACGTCATGGCACACACATCCTCGCTATTCGCAACGTTTTTAACTTCACAACAATTTTAGCACGTCGAAATTTGGCTCCGTTCCCCTGAATTTTAACCGGTCTTTTCTCAGTCGTAAGCAACTTTGTCCGCAGGGGCTTTCGAGGGGTCCCGGAACAGGTAACCCAGCTTTTTCTCGACGACCTCGGCGTAGCGGGGGATGCCGGCGACGGTCACCGGCCGGTCGGGGATCATCATGTTGAAGACGTCGATACACTGCAGTATCGTGGAGAGATGGCGTCCCACCCGCACTTCGATGGGCCAGCCGTTCTCGTCCATAGGCGCGTAAAGCAGCTTGTGTTTGCCCGCCTCCATGACGAACTCGTCTTTCCCTTCCATTAAAAGACGTTCGTCGGTGACACCGCGGATTCGGTCCAGCATCGGCTCCGCCACCTCGAAAAGGAGCGACCTGGCGTCGGAGTGGTCCCCCACCTCGCGGTGGGTCAAACCGTGGAGAGCCTTGGGCGAAAACTCCACCCCGATCGGCACGGGGAACTCCTGGGCCGTCAGCATCATCGAGGCCATAGCGGCGATCTCCTGCCCGTTTTCGTGAGCCACGATGGTGTTTTCCACGGGATACTCCAGCTCCGCCTCGTGGAGGTCGATCAGCATGTCCACCTTTTCCCGGCGTATGAACTCCATCAGGCCATGAGTGGTGCGCTCGACCAGGAGCCCTTGGGGGCGGCCAGGCCAGGCGCGGTTCAAGTTTCGGATGTCCATATAGGCCAGCATCTGGCGGCTGGGATAGTGGACGTAGACCTCCGGGTCCGGCCAGGAGTCCAGTGGGCTGGCGGCCCGGTCGCCCAAGCGCCATTTTTTCTCTCCCCACTCCGTCTCGACGTGGAAGTAGTTGGGGTAGGCCTCGCCGTTGCGCGAGTACAGCGAGCCGCTTCGGTTGGCCCGGGAGACCACCACCAACCGGCCGGCCTCCAGCCGCGCGTTTTCCACCAGAATATGCGCCGCAATGGGCCCCACCGGCTCCTCCGGGTGAGTTCCCCCCAAAATCATCACGGTCCCTCCGGGAACGGAGCTGTCCAGAATGTAAATGTTCGCGTCGTTGGCCGTGCCCGCCAGGGACGGTTCGTACTGGGAGAGCTTGCGGACCTCCACGACGGAGGGCCCCAGGACCATGGCCTCCTTGTAGCCGCGCATGGCGTAAAATTCCGCGCCGCCCGCGGCCGCCAGAACGATGGAGACCAGGAGCGCCCCCGCTTTGATCTTGTTCGTCTTGTCCATGAACCGTCACTCCCTATTTCAAGCTACTTCAGGCGCAGCAAGCGCAGGACGAAGGGGATCAAGATGACGGCGTAGAGGACCGATTCCTGAGGGTCTTTCGACTTCCAGAGATTCCAGGCCAAAGCCAGGGCGAAAAGGAAAGTCATCGCGTAATAGCCCCAGGTGATCCATTGATTGAGTAAAGCCTGATTGAGCGCGACCGTCGAAACATTCATCGTGACGAACCTCCGTAATTTTGATTCTTACATGTCCGAATTTCAGACTCTTTGCTTCAAATCAGAAAGCGAGAAAAGAAAGCTGCTTGCTGTAGATCAAAAAAAGCGTGCAGCAAAAGGCGACGAAGAGCATGGGAACCAGACAGACCTTGACGAAATCGCCGAAATACCTGCCCTTGAAGCCCAGCTCCAGCACCGCGGCGCGCCCCACCACCGCGGTGGGCGGCAGGCAGTCGCCCAAGGGCCAGAGAACGGCCATGGCCGAAAGGGCGACGATGGCGTCCATTCCCTTCATATTGAAGAGCATGATCAAGGGCACGCCGAGAAGAGGAGCCACCGCGTACTGTAAAATTCCCTCGGATATGGGCAGGATGATGAAAAGCGTGGCGAAAAGCGTCGAGAGGGGCAATATGACCACCTCCAGGGAGATCAGCCCCCTGGCCCCCGAAAGCGCCAGTATTTGAATGAGCGCCCCCACCACGATCATGATGCCCACCAGGGGCAAAAGGTTGTGGACGGTCCGGGTCAAAACGGTCCAAGCCTTCAAGCGCACGGGGCTGCAAAGGAGGACGACGGCGGAGGAGAGCATGAAAATCATCGGCAGCCCGATGATGGGAAAGTCGAAGGGCCAGATACGCCCCGCCAGGACAAGGACGGCGAGAAAGACGAAGGGGGCCGCCACGCGAAAGGCGTTCATGCCTTCGGGAGGCGAGGGCAGGGTCTTCATCGCCTGGTTTTCGTCCATGATTCCCTCACCCCGCCCGGCCAGCCAGAACATGGAAAAAAGCGCCCCCGACACGGACAGTACGGCCAAGGGGCCGTTGAACCCCACGTAGGGCAGGTTCGCGCCGGCAGCGGCCATCATGGCCCAGAGGTTGATGGGCGGCGCGGCGGCGCTCATGGCGGCGGTCATGAAGATGGCAGCGGTCTTCCGAGTGTCGTCGACGCCCATAGCCGAAAGCACCGCCCCCACAAGCCCTCCCACCGTCAGCACGGCGGTGGCTCCCGAGCCCGTCAAGGCCCCGGGAATCAGCATGACCAGGGTCAAAAGCAGCAAACACACGGCGCGCCTCGTGCGGAAGCCCTCCACGATGCGCCGCACGATGAACGCCACGCCCCCGGACTCTTTGACCAGAGTCATGAAGAAGGTCGCGCTGATGAAAATCAGGCAGACGTCGAAGTAGGTGAACATTCCTTCGACGATATGACGAACGAGAGAGTTTTCCAAAGTGAAGATTCCCAGCCCCGACGCGGGCCAGGCGAAGGTGTGATAGAGACCGGCCGCCGCCGCGGACGCCAGCATGGACAACTCCGTGGACAGCCGCATTTTAGCGATCAAAAAAACGACGACAACAATTGCCAGAATGGTATAAGCGTGGGCAAACATCGGCTTCTCCTTTTTTGAAAACAAAAACCCTCGGAAAATTGTGTCCAGTTTCCAGTCTCCAAGGACCAAGCTTTTATTGCATTTCCGCCAATTTGGCACCCACTCCGAGGGCGTCTTTCACGATCACCAACTCTTTGCCGAGTTCCTTCGCGTAGTTCGTAAAGAAGCCGTCTTGGTCGCTGTCTTCGATGATCAAAATGAAGTCGGCAAGGGGCATGACGGCCTTGATGGACGCTTCGTCCGAGGCGTCGGTCCGCCGTGCCATGCCCTCGATGTGGGCTACGATGACGAGGATTCCCTCCGCTTTGGCGGCCTGGATCAGCTCCGCGCACCGCGCGATTTCCTTGTCCACGTCCGTGCCCGCCGCGCCCATTCCCTTCATGCTGGTTCCCGTGGTGACGATCAGGGTTTTGTACTCTTTACCCGCGATCTCCGAGGCTCGGAGGTCTTTCTTGTCCGTCACGGAGAGCTTGACCTGCATGGCCGACATCTTCACCATCATCCCGCCGGGACTCTGCCCGCAGGTCGTGGCGACGATGGGGGCGGCCACCTTCGGAAGCTCCGCAATCGCCGCGCTCACGGCGGCAAACGACAACATCATACCCAACATTGCGGCCAACATCACGCCGATACGTTTTCTCCTCATTCTTCATCCGACCTTTTCGTGTGATTTTCGGCAAAATCAAAGCAATTAAAAAATTAAAAAATCAAAAAATCTTGCCCACATCAATGATACGTTCCCCAAGGCATGAAACAACGCGGGAAAGACGAGAGCTTTTGCCGGTAATATTGTCCTGGGCCCTGTCATTGGTAAATTCACCATAAAAAAGACCGCTCCGGGCCGGGCAGTCTTTTTTATGGTGCGTTTATAAAATCAGCG
>JAISWV010000042.1 GCA_031270755.1 Synergistaceae bacterium | reverse complement strand
AAGGAAGCACTGCCCCTTACAATGTGGAAAGAGCACGCAGGATGGTCCGCGTTCACAAGTCCGGAAATATCTTTAACCCGTCTTTGCCGTCGGACGACGCTTGATTTTCCTTTTTTCCTATTCGCCGACCATCCTCGTGTCGTTTTCTTCGTTTTATCCCGAAACCCTATCCCGAATATAAAAAGCAAGAGACAAAGTGCCCGGGGCGTGTTTCCTCCAGCTTCAGCTCCGAACCCGTACAGTCCGGCGTCGCCTTCGGGCAGCGGGGGGCGAAGCGGCAGCCCGGTTTGGGGTTCACGGGGCTCGTGACCTCTCCTGTCATGACGTCGATCTTCTTCCGGGCGGAAAGGCTCGGCAAGGGGATCGCGTCCAGCAACCCCCGGGTGTAGGGGTGGGTCGGGTTCTCGAACAGGTCGTCCGCGGGCGACAGTTCGACGCACTGCCCCAGGTACATGACGGCGATGTGGTTGCTGATGTGCTTGACGACGGAAAGGTCATGGGTGATGAACATGTAGGTGAGCCCCATTTCCTCCTGAAGGTCCATCATGAGGTTCAGGATCTGGGCCTGTATGGAGACGTCCAGCGCGGACACGGGCTCGTCGCAGACGATGAACTTCGGGTTCAACGCCAGAGCCCGGGCGACTCCTATGCGCTGCCTGCGGCCGCCGTCCAACTCGTGGGGATAGGTGTTGACGAACCTTTCGGCAAGCCCCACCGTCTCCATCAGCTCGAACACCCGCTCCAAAATTTGCTTTTGAGTGGGTAGCGCGCGAGTTACCTTGATGGGCTCCGCGATGATCTCGCTCACCGTCATGCGGGGGTTCAGGGAGGAAAAAGGGTCCTGGAAGACAATCTGCATCTGCTTGCGCGTTTCCTTCATTTCCGCCGGACCATACTTCAAAATGTTTTGTCCGTCGAAAAGGACCTCTCCATCCGTGGGCTCCAAAAGACGTAAAATGAGACGCCCCAAAGTAGATTTTCCGCAGCCGGACTCTCCCACGACGCCCAGAGTTTCCCCGGCGTCTATACTCAAATCGACGTCGTCCACGGCGTGAAGCAGGCCCCGGGGCGTCTCGAAATATTTTTTCAGGCGCTTCACCTCCAGCAAAGGCGTACTCACAGCGCCGCCCTCCTTTCTGAAGGCCCGTCAAATTCGCCGAAAAGATGACACTTGATTCCGTGAGTTTCGTTCATTGGAGTCATGGCGGGCCTCTTTCGTTCGCAGAGCTCCATACGGCGCGGACACCTTTCCGCAAAGCGGCAGCCCGGAAGAAACGACGTCGGGTCGGGCATCAATCCGTCGATGGGGTTGAGCCGCCTGGTTTTCCTCGTCATGTCCGGGATGGCCCCGAAAAGGCCGATCGTGTAGGGATGGTGCCGCTCGCTTTCGAAGATGTCTGCGGCGGTGCCGGTCTCTATGACCTCTCCCGCGTACATGATGGCCACGGAGTCGCATATCTGGGCCACAACCCCCAGGTCGTGGGTGATGAGGATCATCGACGCGTCAAATTTTTCCTTCAGCGAGTCCATCATCTTCAGGACTTGGGCCTGTATCGTCACGTCCAGCGCCGTTGTGGGCTCGTCGGCGAGCAATAACTTGGGATTGCAGGCGAGGGCCATGGCGATGACGATCCGCTGTTTCATCCCCCCGGAAAATTGGTGGGGGTACTCGACTTTGCGCTCCGCGGGAATGCCTACGGTCTCCATCATTTCGTCCACTTTACGCTCGATCTCCCCGCCTGCCGCGCCGGGGCTGTGCAGGTACAGCACTTCCGCGATCTGGTGCCCCACGGTATGGATCGGGTTCAGACTGGTCATGGGGTCCTGGAAGATCATGGAGATTTCGTTGCCTCGCAAAAGGCGCATATCCGCTTCGGTCGCCTTCAACAGGTCCGTGCCTTCCCAAAATATCTCCCCTTGTTTTGCGAACCCCACCCGATCCGGCAACAGCCGCATGACGCTCAGGGCCATAGTCGTCTTTCCCGCTCCCGTTTCGCCCACCACCCCCAGGGTTTCCCGCCTCCCGATACCGAGATCCAGTCCGTCCAGGGCGAATATCTCGTCGTCGTCGGTCCTGTAGGTGACGTGCAAGTTCCGTATCTCAAGCAGTTTTTCGCTCATGATCCGCGTGCCTTCAATTTCTGCCTTCAATTTTTGAGCCTCGGGTCCAGTGCGTCCCGAAGGCCGTCGCCCAGAAGAGTCAGGGACATGACGGCCATGACGATGGCGACCCCGGGAGCTACCGCCAGGTGGGGGTGATAGCGCAGCTGGCTTTTCGCCTCCGAAAGCATGGACCCCCACTCCGGCGTGGGCTCCGAGATCCCGAGCCCTATAAAACTCAACGACGAAATGGTGATCACCGACCGGGCCACGGTTTGGGTCACCTGTACCAGAATGGGCCCCATGGCGTTGGGCAGGATATGTCTGAAAATAATCCGAAAGTCGCTGGTTCCGCAGGCCCTGGCAGCCTCGACGTACTCTTGACCGATGATGCCCAGAACCGAGGATCGCACGATGCGGGACATCCGCGGAATTTGGGATATCCCCATGGCGAGTATGAGGTTGAACATGCTGCTGCCCAGGGCCGCCACCAGCGTTATGGCCATGAGCGTGTTGGGTATGGCCAGAAAGACGTCCATAATGCGCATCAAAACCTCGTCCACCTTTCCCCCGTAATACGCCGCCGCAGCGCCTATGAGGGCTCCGGCCGTCAGAGAGACGCAGATCGTGGCCAGGCCCACAAAAAGCGATATCCTGCCGCCGTACACCACTCGGGCCAGGACGTCCCTCCCGTACTGGTCGGTGCCCAGGAGGTGCTGGGCCGAGGGACTCTTGAAGCGGGCGGAGAGGTGCTGGGAAAGAGCGTCTTCCTCGTAGTTGTAGTACAGGTCGGCGGACAAAACGGCCGCCGTCATCACCAGAAAAAACACGAGACCGAACATGGCGAGCCTGTTTTTTTTCAGCCGCAGCCATATGGTCTTCCACTGGCTCTTTTTCTTGTACCTGCGCACCCGCTCCGCCGCGTCGAGCCGGGGTGCGGCAGCGGTCGCCTTGCCGTTCACAGCGCCACCTTCTTTACGCCCTTTACGCCGTTTTTGACTTTGATCCGCACGTACTTCGATTTGAGCCTGGGGTCGATGTACACGTACACAATGTCCACCAAAAGGTTGACGACGCAGGCGATGATGGCGGCGAAGAGCACCGAGGCGATGACCATGGGCGTGTCCCTGGACCGTATGGCGTTCACGATCAGCTGCCCGAGCCCTGGAATGGCGAAAACTTGCTCCACCACGATGGTTCCGCCCAAGGCTACGCCGAAATTGACCCCTATGACGGTGACCACGGGCAGCAATGCGTTCCTGAGGGCGTGGCCGAAGATCACCTGAATTTCTCTGGAGCCCTTGGCGCGGGCCGTTCTGATGTAGTCCTGACGAATGACCTCCAGCATCGTGGAGCGCGTCATGCGAAGCAGAGAAGCCATGGTGGCCGCCGAGGTGGCGATGCTCGGCAGGACGAAATGCCGCCAGGTGTCGATCCCCAGCGACGGAAACCACTTCATCCTCAGCGCGAAGATAAGGACCAGCATCATGGCAAGCCAGAACGTGGGCATGGACGTGAGCAGCAGCGACACGCCCAGCGCCGCGTTGTCGGAAAGGGTGTACTGCCGGACCGCCGACAGCACCCCTATAGGAAGCCCTATGACCACCGCGATGATCGTGCTGAACAGCGCCATGTAAAGGGTGTAGGGAAACCGAACCGCTATCTCCTGGAAAACGGGAATGTTGGTTCGGTACGACCTGCCGAAATCCCCCTGAAGCGCGTTCCACACGTAGCGAAAATAGCGGACGAAAAAGGGATCGTCGAGGCCCATTGCCCGCCTTAGGGCCTCGTACTCCTCCGGTTTGGCCCCCTCTCCCAAAATCATGATGGCGGGGTCGCCGGGGGTGATGTTCATGATGGTGAAAATGATGAAAGTGACGCCCAGGATCACGGGAACGATCATGAGCAGTCTCTTGAAGATATAAACCGACATCGGTCTGCCGCTGAATCTTTCGTTGAATCTTCTACTCTTCGAAGTACATGTCGTGGACCGCAAATCTATAGACGGGGTGGGGACGCACGTTCTTCAGCTTGGAGTTGAAGAACATGAAAATAGTTTCGGTGTATATGGGGATGAGGGGCACGTCCTCCTTGAGGATTTCGTAGACTTTCGTGTAGATCCGGAGCCTTTCGGCGCTGTCGGAGGACTTTCTGGCCTTCTCGATCGAGGCGTCCACCTCCGGGTTGGAGTAGCCCGAGTAGTTGTTGCCTCCGCCGAGCATACTGCTGTGGAACCTGCGGGTCAGCACCGAGTCCGCGTCGCGCACCGTGGCGTTGATCATGCGGAGGCTGGCGGTGAAATTTCTCTTTCCGGCCACGTCGTCCAGATAAGCGGCTCGCTCCATCTTGTCGAAAGTGACACGGATGCCGATTTTTCTGAGTTGATCCTGGACGACCTCGGCCGGCTTCATGTACGTGGAAGACCCCTGCATGCTGAAGACCACGTCGAACCCGTCGGGGTACCCGGCTTCCTTCAACAACGCCTTGGCCTTGTCCAGGTCCTGTTCGTACCATTTGAAACTCTTGTCGTACCCGAACACCGAGGTGGGAACGAGGCAGTGAGTGGGCTCCGCGTAGCCTTCGGCGCCGCCTATGATGACGTCGTCCCGGTTCAGGGCGTAGGCCGCAGCCTGGCGGACGCGCTTGTCGGAAAAGACGCCGTCGGTGACGTTGAAGGTGATGTGATGAAGTCCGACCCCTGGGCATTCCACGTAGCCCACGTTCTTGAGTTCTTTGAGATAAGCCACGTCGCTGGTGTCCACGATGTAATAAGCGTCCAGGGTCCCGTCCTCGAGGGCTATGGCGCCCGACGACGCGTCGGGAACGAGTTTGTAGACGAGCCTCTCGATGGCGGCCGGTCCGCCGTAATAGTCGTCGAAGCGCTCCAGAATCAAAGAGTCGCCGCTTTTCCACTCCACGATCTTATAGGGTCCGGTTCCCACGGGGTTTCTGGCGAAGTCGATTTTTTTCGCTTCCGCTTCCTCCACCGCTCTTTTGCTGACGATGCCGTAGGTCATGTTGGTCATGACATCCAGAATCGGTCCGTAGGCGTATTTGAGGACGCACTTCACGGCGTTGTCGCCCACCTTCTCGAAGCGGTCTATGGCCTCGCTGATCCCGCTGGAAAAACTGGAGTCCAGGGAACGCTGAAGGGAAAAATAGACGTCCTCCGCCGTCATGGTGTCGCCGTTATGGAACTTCACGCCTTTTCTGATATAAAACGTCACTTCCGTGTTGTCCCCGCTGAACTCCCATCTTTCGGCGAGGCCGGGGACGAGCTTGTTGAAATCGTTGGGGTCTTCTCTCACCAAGGCGTCGAAGATCTGGTACATCATAAAATGGGTGACGGTATCCTTGCTGGTGGCGGGGTCCAAGGAGGAAGCTTCGGCGTTTACGCCCCACAGCAGGGTGTCTTTGGCGCTCTTGGGCGGTTCCGCCGAAAAAGCGCAGCCTGCGGCCAGGGCCGCAACCAAAACCAGGGCGAAAACGACTTTGAAAATGGAAACTTTGCTGAAAACTTTGGAACAACGGATCATACTTTTACACCTCTTTCGTTTTTATGTTCGAGCCACGTCCCGCTCGTAAGAGCGGAACAGCGCTATCAGGTATTTGATCGCCTTTTTGTAGTCCTCGACGATCAGGTTTTCGTCGGGCGAATGATGGTTGCCGCCGGGATGGCTGGGACCGATACCCGCTATGGGCATTTGAGGCCAGGCGTCGCGAAAGACGTCGGCAGGCCCCGCCCCCAACTGCGTCAGCTCCACCACCATGGGCTTGTCCAGCACGGATTCCGCTACACGGCAGGCCCGGTACCTGAAGGGCGTATCCACCGGGGTGCGCACAGGACGGTTGACGCCGCCAGCCATCTCGATTTCCACGTCTGTAAATCCCTGCCGGTCGAGATGGCGGCGGAGCGCTCCCATCAGCTTCGAGGGGTCCTGGTTGGGCACGAGGTAAAAGCTGATGCGGGCATAGGCTTTGTGAGGGACGATACCCCGCACGCCGCTGTGGACTTCTCCAGATTCCAGGCCGCAGATGGACATGGACGGCTCCATGTAGATCCGGCGCTTCAGCTCTTCGCCGGCGGCTCCTTTGACGTAGTCCCGGAATCCCACTTTTTTCCTGAACCCCTCTTCGTCGTAGGGGAAGACGCGCAGCACTTCCAAGTCCGCCTCGTTTGGCGGCTCGATTCCATCGTAAAACCCCTCTATCGCGATCCGCTCGTCCGGGGTCTTCAGCGATGCCAGCGCCCACACCAGGCGCCAGGATGCGCTGGGGACGATGGCTCCCATGCGGCCGTGAACGTCGGTGTCCGAGGTCTCGACGCGCAGGTCGAAAGCCGCGCTTCCCCGCACTCCCAGCCTGAGCCACATACGCCCCGCGTCGTCGTTGCGTCCGCTCTCCCAAATGCAGACGTCGGCTTTCGTCATTTCTCGGAAAAGGGAAGGATTTTCCAGAGCGAAACGATGGAGGGACGGGCTGGAAATTTCCTCGTCGCCTTCCGCCAAAAATTTTATCCTCGCCGGCAGCCTGCCCTCGGTTGCCAGCACGGCCTGTACGGCGTGAAGCCGCGAGTAAAGAGGCCCTTTGTTGTCCGAAACCCCTCTGCCGTAAAGCCTGCCGTCGATTGTCCGAGGGTGAAAAGGGTCGTTTATTCTCCAGTTCTCGTACTTTCCCGGCTCCACCACGTCGTAATGGTTGTAAAAAAGGAGAGCCGCGTTCCCCTCTCCGCCCGTGTCGGCGCTGATAATCGCGTTCCCTCCCTCCACGTCGTAAACTTTCGGGTCGAGCCCTATGCTCTTCATTTTCGAGACGATACAGCGGCGGGTCGCCTCGCGGCCTTCCGGGTTGCCGGCCGTGCTGGGGTACGAGCATACCTTCCGCAATTCCTCCAGCATCTCGTCGAAATGTCTGTCCACATAGTCGAAAGCCTTTTCAAGTCGCTTCGGTTTCACATCGGCCACTTCACGTTCAGCTCCCATCGATTTTTTGCCTTTTTGCCTTTTTGCCCGAGGCAACCCCCATGCCCATCATCGGGCCATCGCCGCTCCCGCCTCGACGCCGTTGTCTGTTTAGGGTTTTCTTATATTATGTATTATGCACCTTTTGTATGCTATCAGGCAATAGCGCCGGGCATTTTCGCGGCCAGAAAACAAATGGCTATGGCTACGAAGGCTACGATTGTGAACATTGGCGCGATTTGCTTCTTGACAAATTTAAAAAATTCACCACAATGTATCATGATATAACCCTGAAAGAAAGGTACGTGAGAGACTTCGGTCTTGCGCCTCGTGGATTGGAGATGAATCGAGGAGACCGAAGCGCCGAAGGGGCAAGTTTCGAAGCCAGCTATGGCCGGAATGGAAACTCTCAGGTAAAAGGATCGTACCCGGACAGGACTCTGGAACGGCTGAACTCTGTGGTTTTCTGCTGATGTCGTGACAGAGGAAATTTGTCCTAAGGGGGAATTGTGTCATGCGACATCCTTATCCTATATAACAAGTGACCTTTACACCGATTCAATTCAAGTTCAAGTAAAAGATTCGCAAACAAGCTATTCCAATTACTATTTACTATTGTCCTCGGGATATTTTATGCCGAAATTCGTCGGCAGTATAGCCCGCCGAGTGGTTGTCTTTTCGTGAAAAGGAGATGAAAATTTGCTTAGAAAAACGGCGTTGAACGCGATTCATAGAGAGCTGGGAGGAGAACTCACGGACTTCGGCGGATGGGAAATGCCGCTTTGGTACTCCACCGGCAGCGTCAAAGAGCATTTGGCCGTCATCGAAAAAAGCGGCCTCTTCGACATCGGACACATGGATCTTTTGCGTATTAAAGGTAAAAAAACTTTCAACTTGCTTCAACTCTGCCTGACCCGAGACATGACGAATCTGAAAATCGGCGCCTGCGGCTACAGCATGATCTTGAACGAACAGAGCCATGTGGTGGACGACACCATCGTCTATAACCTCGGCGAGAACGAGTACATTTTAATCGTTAACGCCGGCATGGGGCCGGTGGTGCGGCAGCATCTGGAACAACACAGCACCTTTCAAGACGTGAGCATCGAGGACGAGAGCGGGCGCTTCAGCAAGATTGACCTCCAGGGCCCCGCCTCCCCCGCCATCGTGAAAAAACTACTGGAAAAGGGACGCGGAACCATTGAAGGGCTTCGGTATTTTCAATTCCGCGGCGACTATGCCGACGCCGCCACCGAAATCGCCTTTGCCGGCGACATCCCGGTTCTGCTTTCCCGCACGGGCTACACGGGCGAAGTTGGGTTCGAGATCGTCATGCCCTACGACAAAACTTTGGACGTCTGGAACATGATCCTCGACGCCGGGGGAAACGACGTCACGCCCTGCGGCCTCGCCGCCCGCGACTCCCTGCGAACGGGAGCCGTGCTGCCCCTTTCTCATCAGGACATCGGAAGCTGGCCCTTCGTCCATACCCCTTGGGACTTCGCCCTCCCCCAAGACAAAGAGGGCAGGTTCACAAAAAGCTTCATCGGCTCCGGGATCTACGACGATCCCCCTGCGCTGTACACCTATCCTTTCTGCGGATTCGACCCCCGAAAAGCCGAAAACCACGGGGCTTCGGTTCTTCTGGAGGGCGCTTCCATCGGTACAGTGTCTACCTGCGCCATCGACATGGCCATCGGCAGAGTAGAAGGCAAGATCTACAGCGTCGCAAGCCCCGATAAGCCCGCGTCTTTCAAAGCCAGAGGTCTGGTCTGCGGGTTCGTCCGGGTGGACCGCCCCCTGAAGCCGGGCAGCAAGGTGACTTTGAAAGACTCCCGCCGGTCCATAGAGGTGGAAATTGTGTCCGACATCCGGCCGAACCGCACGGCGCGAGTCAAAATTTGACCGGGATATTACGGCCTGAGGCTCTGCCTCAGACTCCGCCAAAGGGTCGTTGACCCTTTGGAATCCCAATTGAATCAGTTTTATTTTAAGGAGGTATATCGATGAAAGCATTGGAAGAACTGGATATCAGAGATGATTTGGCTTATACGCAAACCCATGAGTGGGTCAAAATAACCGGCAATATCGCCCGGATAGGCGTAGACGACTACGCGCAGAGCGCCCTAGGAGACATCGTCTACGTGGAATTACCCTCTGTGGGCGTCGTCGCCAACGCGGGAGCGGCCATTGGGTCCCTGGAGTCCACCAAGGCCGTTAGCGACCTGAACTCCCCCGTGACGGGGCAGATCGCGGCCGTCAACGAAGCCCTCTCCGACAGCCCCGAGCTGGTCAACGCCTCCCCTTACGAGGACGGGTGGATCATAGAAGTGGAGATGACGGACCCAAAGGAGCTGGACGGCCTGATGAAGAACGACGCTTACCTCGCCTTCGTGAAAACCCTGGCCCCCATCGAGTAGTGTCATGCGCTACCTATCCCATACCCCCGACGAACTTCGGGAAATGCTGGAGGTCGTTGGAGTCGAAAGCGTCGAAGAGCTGTTCAAATCCATTCCCTCCGGTATCCGGCGGGATTCGGAAATCGCCATCGAACCGAGAAGCGACTGGTGTCTGTCCCGGGAGTTCGAGGAAATGGCCGGGGCTACAAGCTCCATAGCCGGTGGCCCCATAGCCGCGACTCCGGTGGCTTTCGTGGGCGCGGGGTCCTACCCGCACTGCATCCCGGCCCACGTTTCCTACCTGGCGTCCCGCTCCGAGTTCCTCACGTCCTATACCCCCTATCAGCCGGAGATCAGCCAAGGAACGCTCCAGGCAATCTTCGAGTTCCAGACCATGACTGCCGGACTGCTGGGCATGGAAATCGCCAACGCCTCCATGTACGACGGAGCCAGTTCTCTGGCCGAGGCCGTACTGATGGCTATCCGGGTCAAGAAAAAGCCCAAAATCGCCGTGTCTCGTCTCAACCACCCCCACTACCTCCAAGTGCTGCGAACCTACCTTCGGCCCACCGCCTTCGAGCTTGTGGAGCTGGGAACTCTGCCTGACGGAAAAACGGACTATGCCACGATGCCCGACGACGCCTCCGCCCTGGTGGTCCAGTCCCCCAACTTTCTAGGGGTCATTGAAGACTTGAAAGCCGCGGCGGAAATTGCTCATTCCAAGGGCGCTCTTCTGGTGGCCTCTTTCACCGAGGCCATGGCCTGGGGGCTCCTGAAAAACCCCGGCAACCAAGGGGCGGACATCGTCTCGGGGGAAGGAAAAAGTTTCGGAATCGGCCATAATTTCGGCGGCCCCGGGGTGGGGATGCTGGCCTGTAAAAAAGACTTCGTCCGCACCATCCCCGGACGCCTGGTGGGCGAGACCGTGGACAAAAACGGACAGCGCTCCTTCGTCCTGACCCTGGCGGCCAGAGAACAGCACATCCGCCGGGAAAAAGCCGTCTCGAACATCTGCACGAACTCCGGGCACAACGCCCTGATCGCAGCCATCACCATGGCCACCGCGGGCAAAGAGGGCCTAAGGGAAATCGCCCAGCTCAACCACGACAAGGCCGTATACCTGAAAAACGGTCTGGAAAAGGCGGGATTCAAAGCTCTTTTCGACGCGCCGTTCTTCAACGAGTTCGCCATGATTGCCCCGGCAGGCTTCGAGAAGCACCACGAAGAACTGCTTGCCCGAGGGTTCTTCGCCGGGCTGAAGCTGGGTCTCTTCCTCGAATACAACGATCCCCGATATAGGGACGCCTATCTCTTCTGCGCCACCGAAGCCCATACCCGCGACGTTTTGGACGAATTTTTCGCGTTTTTCGCGACTCTGAAGGAGGTGGCCTGATATGGGCGGTCATTTTGACGATTCTGGCGCTCTTGGTGCACGCGGCCTGGTTTTCAAAGCAGGGCTGCTGTGGGAAAGAAGCAGAAAGGGCCGTGTCGGCATGAGCCTGCCCGAACAAGACGTTCCCAGAGCCGAGTTGGCCGAAGATCTGGTCGGCGAAAAACCGGCCTTGCCGGAGCTTTC
>JAISWV010000010.1 GCA_031270755.1 Synergistaceae bacterium | reverse complement strand
ATTCTCGTTCTCGGCAGCCCCTTTCTCGTTCATGATTATACCGGATATAATCAATCTTGAAACGGAGAACGGAGAATTATGAAACGAAAAATTATGAATTATAAATTATGGAGGAAGATCGAAACAATGGGAATCGAGTCAACAAAAAAAACGACGCCCGTGGTGCGGCCGACGCGCGAAAACAACCTTTGGCTGACGGAGGAGCAGACCGACGGTATGCGCCTTTCTCTGCGGGTCGTTCAGACGCTCTATCAAAAGAAGACGGCCTACCAAGACCTTTTGATCGTGGACACGGCGGAGTACGGCCGGGCTCTCGTCCTGGACGGGGCTATCCAGCTGACGGAGCGGGACGAATTCTGCTACTCGGAAATGATGGCCCACGTCCCCCTCTGCTCCCACCCCGACCCCAAGCGCGTCTTGATCGTCGGAGGAGGCGACGGCGCCATACTGCGCGAGGTCCTTCGGCATCCCAACGTAGAACTGTGCACACTGATCGACATCGACCGGGAGGTGATCGAGGCCTCGAAAAAATACCTTCCCTCCGTAAGCTGCGAGCTGGAGAACGTTCGCGCGGACGTGCGGTGCATGGACGCGCTAACCTATCTCGAAACCACCGGCGACCGCTTCGACGTGGCGATCGTGGACAGCACCGACCCCGTGGAGTTCGCGGCGGGGCTTTTTCAAGCTCCGTTCTATGCCGACATCAAAAGGATATTGAACCCCGGCGGCGTTCTCACGGAACTGACGGAATCGCCTTTCGCCGATACCGAGCTGATGCGTCAGGCCATCTGTGAGATGCGGAAGGTCTTTCCCATCGTCCGAATGTACTGGGGAGCCGTACCCACTTACCCCACGGGAATGTGGACCTACGGCGCGGCGTCCCTGGCCCCGGACCCGTCCTCGCCTCTGCGGGAAATCCAGGGTACCCGCTACTACACCGGCGAAATCCACAAAGCGGCCTTCGTCCTTCCCCCGTTTTTAGAGGCTATGATCTAAGCCCATCTTCTCGTCGATGGTGTTTTGCAGGGTCGCTGGGTCGGGCAGTCCCTCGTAAATTTTTTTGCGGTCCAAAACCCAAACGGGCACGCCGGGACGCACGCCGTAGCGGATATTGTCTATAAACGCCGCGATGCTTCGGGGATTGACGACCGAAACGGTCAGCCGGTCCCCGTAACGCTCGTTCAACGCGCTCAGGCGTTCCTCCACTCCATGAAGGTTGTCTCGCTGCCGGTCAGGAAAAGAATCCTTCTCTTCCAAGCGAAAATAACTGCACGCTCACCCGCCCCCCGAAGCACCCTGCTCGACGATGACCTTCAGATGTACCGGCGATTGCGCCGCCAATCGATCCGCCATAAAAAATCCACCCTCTTTACAAATTCTCGAAATAGTTTTATTGTAGCATGGGCCGGGACGTGTAAGAAAGAAGTATTGGATTAGGCAGTATTAGGCAGCATTCGATGCTCTTATGGAGGCGTATATGAAGAAAAAGCTGGTGGTTTTGACCGGTTCGGGAATAAGCGCGGAAAGCGGAATGAAAACATTCCGGGACAACGACGGGCTCTGGGAACAATACGACGTCATGGAGGTCGCCAGTATCGACGGATGGAGGAAAGATCCCAAGCTGGTGCTGGAATTTTACAACCAGCGGCGGCGTCAGTTGGCGGGTATACATCCCAACAAAGCGCATAGAATATTGGCGGAGTTGGAGGAGCATTTCGACGTCTCCATCGTCACCCAAAACATTGACGACCTGCACGAGCGGGCCGGCAGCACGAAGGTCTTGCATTTGCACGGGGAGCTGACGAAGGCGAGAAGCGTCGGCGACGAGACGCGCGTCTACGACATCGGCTACGGAGAAATCGCCTGGGGACAGACGGGCGAGGACGGAACACAATTGCGCCCCAACATCGTATGGTTCGGCGAGGCCGTCCCCTTGATTTCGGAGGCCGATCGTCAGGTCCGGGAAGCCGATATCTTCGCGGTCATCGGGTCGTCTCTCGTGGTGTACCCCGCGGCGGGGCTGACAACCTCGCTGCGCTCTGACGCGAGGGCGTTTCTCGTGGACCCGAAGCCGGAGGCGATGCAGTTGCCGCGCAATTTCACCGTCATCAAAGAAGTGGCGACCGTGGGCGTCGAGAAAATGCGCGACATACTTCTGAACTCAAATTAAGGAGGAATTTTCCATGAAAAAAGTATTTTCCGTTCCCGATATGTCTTGCGAGCACTGCGTGAAAGCGATTTCCAAAGCCCTGGACGGGGCTGGATTTTCCGGCTACGAGGTCGCGCTGGACGTGAAAGAGGTGCGGGTGGATACGGACGCGCCGGAGAAAGTCGCGGCAATCCTCGATGACGAGGGTTATCCGGCAACTTTAAAGTAACTTTAAAGTAGGAGGACTGTTGAATGAGCAACGTGGATATCGCAGCCAAGTCGCTGGCCGCCCATCGTGCTTCCAAGGGGAAGCTTTTTACGGGAAGCAAGATGCCGGTGGAAAGCATGGACGACCTCTCCGTGGCCTACACCCCCGGAGTGGCGGAGCCGTGCCGGGAGATCGTGCGGAATCCCGACGCGGTGTACGAGGTGACCTCCAAGTGGAACACCGTGGCCGTGATCACGGACGGTAGCGCGGTGCTGGGTTTGGGAGACATCGGCCCGGAGGCGTCGCTTCCCGTCATGGAGGGCAAGAGCGTCCTTTTCAAGCGTTTCGCGGACATCGATTCCTTTCCCTTGGCTCTGCGCACCCACGACGTAGACACGATCGTGGAGACATCCTGGCTTCTCACGGCGGGTCTGGGCGGCATCAACCTGGAGGACATATCCGCTCCGCGCTGTTTCGAGATCGAGCGCAAGCTGCAGGCAAAATGCGATATTCCCGTTTTTCACGACGACCAGCACGGCACTGCGGTCATCACCTTCGCGGGGCTTTTCAACGCCTTGAAAATCGTGGACAAGAAGCTGGCGGACGTGAAGATCGTCATGAACGGCGCAGGCGCGGCGGGGACGGCCATCTGCAAATTTCTGATCGCCGGAGGGGCCAAAAACGTCATCATGTGCGACCGCAGCGGGGCCATTTACAAGGGACGAACCGCGGGCATGAACTCGTCCAAGGACGAGCTGGCGGACACGACCAACCCCGGGAAAGAAAAGGGGAGCCTGGCCGACGTCCTGAAGGGCGCGGACGTCTTTATGGGCGTTTCGGCTCCTAACACCGTGACGGGCGACATGGTGAAGACTATGGCGAAGAACTCGGTCCTTTTCGCTATGGCCAACCCCACGCCGGAGATCTTCCCCGATGAAGCCAAGGCGGCGGGCGCCACCGTGGTGGCCACGGGACGCAGCGACTTCCCCAACCAGGTCAACAACTGCCTGGGGTTTCCGGGGATCTTCAGAGGGGCCCTCGACGTCCGCGCGAAATGCGTCAACGAAGAGATGAAGCTGGCCGCGGCTTACGCTCTGGCAGGTCTGGTCAGCGCCGAAGAGCTGACCGCGGAGTACATTTTGCCGAGAGCGCTGGATCCCCGAGTGGTCCCCGCCGTGGCAAAGGCTGTGGCCGAGGCGGCGCGCAAAACGGGAATCGCCAGGCTGTAGCCTTCAGCATTGCGATCCGCCGATCGTTTAATCGTCAAAATCGCCAAGCCGAGGCTTCCTCGCCGTAATGCGAAAATGCGAAGGAAGCCTCTTTCGAGTTTTTTTTGAACAGAGGTTTTTACGCTTTTTGCGCAATATCATTATCTATTCAACACTCCCTATTGCTAATCTCAAGTGGAACGGCTGCAGATATGTCTGCTTCTCTTACCCTTTTCTCATCTTCGGATTCGGTTTCGGCAAGAAAATTACGCCGATACTCGATGGCTCGCTGCTTTTGTTGGAAGGTAAGAAGTAAACATAACCGTTCAACGTCGCCGTGCGAAAAAACACAACCATGCTCATAACAAACCCCTGAGTCCGCTGCCCTGTCGATCTCCGCCAAATGGTAAAAATGGGAAGAGCAAAATCAAGGACTTACGAGCTTGGTATCACAAAATTTGTTATTTCGAGTATCTTTGTGCATAAAAATCAATTATAGCAAGGCTTTATACCTCAAAACTTGCCGAAAAAATTGAGAATTTTTATGTTTTGTTGAATTATATTCGTAAATGTGCTAGATTAGCAGGCAGGACAGGTTTTTTTTACCTAACTGCCCATGATCAGGAATCGCAGTGAGCGATAAAAATAGAAGTGAATCTATTTTTGTAAAAATTTCGCTTGCTGAGGCAGGTTATCGAAAGGTATACATTTGTTCTCGTTTGTTCAATCGCGAAAGGAGAAAAAACCTATGATGCGTTCAATAGGGTTGCACACCTATGAGCTTGACGATGCGGACGCCGCCGTCGCAGAAATCAAAGCCGGACTTGAAGCTTTTCCGCTTATGGAGCACACCGTCGGCATTGTCATGTGCGATCCGGAATACATCGATTCGGGTATCTACGAGGCCGTATGCGCGGCCTTGCCGTTTCCCGTCGCCGGCGCGACTACAATGACGCAGGCGGTGGAGGGCGAGTCCGGCATCCTGATGCTGACCGTCTTGGTGCTGACGGGTGATGATGTGTTCTTCTCGGTCGCCATGACCGAGGAGATTGCCGCGGGCAACGACGCGCTTACGCCGACGCGCGCCAGCTTTACGGAAGCGGTGCGGCGCTTGCCCGAACCCAAGCTGATCCTCGCGTTTCCGCCTTTGATCGCCGACAACGCGGGGGATGCGTATGTCGAAGCGCTCATGGAGCTCTGTCCCGGTGTCCCGATTTTCGGTATGCTGGCAATCAGCGATTCAATCGCGTTCGACAACTGCGCAACGCTATGCAACGGCGAGGCTTCGCTGACAAAGATGGCCTTCATCGTCGTGGCGGGCGCCGTCAATCCGCGATTCCTCATCGCCACAGTGGACGATCACAGCAAGACACCTTACAGCGGCGAGATTACGAAGAGCGAAAAAAACATCGTGCGTGAAATCAACGGCGTATCCACCTATGAATATTTTGCGGACATCGGCTTGGCGAAAGACGGCAAGCTCGACGACGGCCTGCAGTTCGTCCCCATTCTCATCGACTTCAGAAAGCGCGCCGACTACGACGGCGTTCCCGTCGTGCGTGCGATCGTCTATTTGACTGAGAACGGAGATGCGGTCTGCCGCGGCTATATGTACCAAAATTCCGTGTTCACCGTGATCAATCCCACTGCGGAAGACATCTTGCAAGGCTCGGCGGAATTGATCGAAAAGATAAAAGCGATTCCCGATCGCCGGGCGACGCTGATTTTCTCCTGCGTCGTGCGGCGCATGATGTTCGGCGCGAAACCTCTGATCGAGGCGGCGATGATCGAAGAAAAGCTCAAAGGGGATTCTCCGTTTATGCTGGCTTACGCGGGGGGAGAAATCTGCCCGACCTCCGTATGCGCGGGAGACGTCACCAACCGTTTCCACAACTATTCCATCATCGCCTGCATTCTGTAGCGACGCGCAATTGAGGAGGAACGAGGTCATGCCGGACGAAGAAACGGTATCCAGGCAAGCATACGAGTCGTTGCTCGAAAAATTGCAAAACGCTGAATCCGAAGTTCGAAAATTCAAACGCCAAACGCACGTCAATGACAAACTGATGGAAACATTGCGCGTAAACATGCACACGCAGGAAAACATCTTGAACGCAATGCGCAAGGACGTCGAGAGAACGCAGGCGTACAACCGGCAATTGCTCATAAACTGTCCCGACATCATTTTTCTGTTGGATTCCGAACGGAAATACCGTCTAGGCAGCTACTTGACCACCGTGCTTATCGGCGCGGGCATGGATGAGGACAAAAGCGTTTTGACCGGACGGCGTTTTGACGACATCGCCGCGCGGTACCTTCCCCGGGACATGGCGGAAAACATCTTGGAATCCGTGCTTCTGGCGGAAAAAGGCAATACGCAGCGAAAAGACGTCGTCTGGGACAATTTTCGTTTCGAAATGACGGTCACGCCGTTTTACGGCGACAAGGCGGAATTTTTGGGCGTAGTGGTGCTCATGCACGACGTGACGAGCCTCGCGGAGGCGAAAGAACTCGCGGAAACCGCTTCGCGCGTCAAAAGCGAGTTTCTTTCGAACATGAGCCACGAGATTCGCACGCCGATGAACGCCATCATCGGCATGACGGCCATAGGCGAGTCAGCAACGGATATCGAACGGAAGGACTATGCCTTGAGGAAGATCGGGGAGGCGTCGCAGCACCTGCTCGGCGTGATCAACGACATACTGGATATGTCCAAAATCGAAGCCAACAAATTCGAACTCTCCGTGGAAGAATTCAATTTTGAGAAGATGCTGCAGCGGGTTGTGAACGTCATTGTCTTTCGCGCGGACGAAAAGCGCCAGAAACTGACGGTGCACATCGACAAAAAAATTCCGCGTCTGCTCGTCGGAGATGACCAAAGGCTGGCGCAGGTGATCACGAACCTGCTGGGAAACGCGGTGAAATTCACGCCGGAAGGCGGATTCGTCTCGCTGAACGCGTATCTGCTCCGCGAAGAGGACGGGGTCTGTACCGTCCAAATCGAAGTGGCCGACACGGGCATCGGCATCTCGGAAGAGCAGCAGGCCAAGCTGTTCCGTTCATTCCAACAAGCGGAAAGCAACACGTCGCGCAAATTCGGCGGAACGGGACTCGGTCTCGCGATTTCCAAAAATATCGTGGAACTGATGACTGGGGAAATCCGCGTCGAGTCGAAACTGAACGAGGGCGCAACCTTTATCTTCACGGTTCGGCTGCAGATCGGTGCCGAGGAGAGCGAGGAATTTTTGAATCCCGGCGTGAATGTGAGCAACGTCCACATTCTCGTGGTGGACGATGACGCGGATATCTTGGAATATTTTTCGGACGTCATGCAGCACATGGGCCTGTCCTGCGATTGCGCGGCGGGCGGCAGCGAAGCGCTCCGTCTGGTGGAGCGAAGCGGCCCGTATGACATCTATTTTGTGGATTGGAGAATGCCGGGCATGGATGGTGTCGAACTGACGAGCGAGCTCAAGTCGCGGACGCCGGGCAAGTCCGTCGTGATCATGATCTCCGCTACGGAATGGGGCGTCATAGAAAACGACGCGAAGAAGGCCGGAGTGGATAAATTTCTGTCGAAGCCGCTCTTCCCGTCCGCCATCGCGGACATCATCAACGAATGCATCGGCGCGGCCAGGAAGCGGCAGGCCGAACCGCGTCCGGAAGAAACGCGCTGCTTCCAGGGGTTCCATGTTCTGCTGGCGGAGGATGTGGAAATCAACCGCGAGATCGTGTCCGCCCTGCTTGAACCGACGCTGCTTGCCATCGATTGCGCGGTGAACGGCGCGGAAGCCGTTCGCATGTTCAGCGATATGCCGGAACGTTACGATATTGTTTTCATGGACGTGCAGATGCCCGAGATGGACGGATACGAGGCGACGCGCCGGATTCGCGCGCTCGATGTTCCGCAGGCGAAAAAAATCCCGATCATCGCCATGACCGCGAACGTGTTCAGGGAGGATATAGAAAAGTGCCGGGAGGCCGGCATGGACGGCCACATTGGGAAACCGCTGGATATGGAGGAACTGCTGGCGGTATTGAATGTGTATCTCCCCAAAATGCGACGAGACTATTTATCAAAGAAAGGAGGCAGCAACTATGAAATTGTCTGACGCCCAGATGAAAAAGCTTCTCGAGTACAATGGGCAGCCACAATTGAAACAGTTGGCGCTCAATATGGCGTTGACGAGGCTGAAAAAGATCTACAAGGGGACTCCCACGCCCGTTGTTCTCAGCAGATGCACGTCAGAATTGAACGTGATATTCGAAAAATTCGCGACAGTCATGAAGACGGATTATGATTGGATAGTATCATTACAGGAGGATGAGCCATGCTGAAAACATTTGAACAGACTGCCGCTCTGATTGCGGAAAAGAAGCTGCTGCACGTTTCCGGAGCCGAGGCCCTGCTGCGCAGGTTGCCTGCAGGCAATTGGATAGGCGGCTCTACAGAATATTTCTTGGATGAGAGCGGCGGACAGGTAAGGAACGACGCAGTGGATGTACTGGAACTGAATTTCAGCGAATACAAATTTGCGTCCTACGACGCGCGGTCCCTGCCGAATATCGCAAAGGACGCCTACGATAACGGCTTCTCTGTCATCATACTGCCCTTCGACAGTGAGGTGCATAGGCAGTACGCTCAAAACGCGGCGGACTATGAAGACATTTTTTTGAAAAACATTGTTGGTTGGATCTCCGGCACAAACCTGGAGGCGACGAACCAGGCACCGGTGGCGGTGAACGGCGCTCTCGGTGAAATACTGACCGACAAAGCGGCGGTACTGCATATAAGCCTGCCCGAAGGCAAGATCGCGCAGTTGAACATAGTGAATATCTTCAGTACCGATGCGAAAAGCCCGGTCATCACTTTCGCCGAGGACGGCTTCAAGGCGAAAATGTGTTTTGTGGACGGGAAAGAAACGGACTTCGCCGATTATATTGCCCATAACGACCTCGACATCAAACTGCCATTGGTTGGGGACTACTCCGGGGCTGGTATCAATATCTCCGTCAAAAGTGTGGAAGGCGGCACGGTGAACTTTTACGCGCCCGTATTCAAAGGCATAGAGTACCGTTTCGCAGAAAAAATCCCCGACTATGTAGAAGCCTTTCACGGCAAGATCGACGAGATCAGGAACAGAGATTCGGAATTTGCCTGCAACTGCATTCTCAATTTCTTGTACGGAGGCTTGGAGGGCAAGAACATAGGCGGTTTCTACGGCCCGATCACTTTCGGCGAGGTGGCTTGGCAGCTATTGAACCAGACGTTGGTCTATTTGCAAATACTCGACAATTGAACATTTGCTGAAACCCGAGCGCGACAAACAGCGGGAAATCAACGCAACACCGGCCTCAACGGCTTTCGGGAGCGGCAGAAACGTATCTCTGCCGCTCCCGAGACGCAGTTTTCCAACGGACTCTCAAAACACCTCCCCAAAGTTGCGCCTCTCGTCAGACCGAACGGATGGACAGACCGCTTCACTATAACGCTGTTTTGATTTAAAATTACGTGAAGCACTGATTGGGAGGAATGGGGACATGGGTTTGCTGAAGCAGATGTTTGGGGTGGAAAAGCCGATTCTGGGAATGGTGCATTTTCCGCCGCTGCCGGGCTCTCCTCTTTACGACGAGTCCGGGGGAGTGCAGAAAATAAGAGACACGGCGATGCGCGACGCCGAAGCGCTGACGAAGGCGGGGTTCGACGGACTTTCTTTCAGCAACGAGGGAGACCGGCCTTATCTGCCCCATGTGGATAAGATCACCGTCGCCGTCATGTCCTCCGTCATCTCGGAGGTCGCGTCGCATTTCAAGGTCCCTTTCGGGCTGTCCGTCCTGGCCGACCCGGAGGCCGCTATCGCCATAGGCGCGGCAACGGGAGCCCATTACGTCCGCATTTTTCTCTCCTGGGTTTTCGTGGGCGACTGGGGAATCGTAGACCCTGGAGCCGGAGCCCTTCAACGGTTTCGCCGGAATTCTTTCGGGATGAAAACCAAAGTTTTCGCCAACATCTCAGGGCACACGGAGCCCTTGGGCGGGCGGAGCCTCAAAGACATCGCGGCCGGCGCCGTGAAGTTCGGCCTTGCCGACGCACTGTGCCTTGCCGGGACCACAGCCGGCAGCCCCGTGTCGGAGGAAGACCTGACTCAGGCCCGCGAAGGTTCTTTCGGAGCTCCCATCATCGCGGGAACCGGAGTGAACATCGACAACGCGGAGCGGATGCTTCGCTTGAGCGACGGAGCCATCATGGGAACCAGCGTGAAAATCGACGGAGACACGTTCAAACCCGTGGACCCCGTAAAAGCGTCGGCTTTCATGAAAAAGGCGAAAAGCGTCCGCGAATCGATGACGTCGTAAACGCGAAAACACAAAAAACATGGCTGTTTTAAGAACATCGAGTCTCGTCAAACGCTTTCCGGGAGTTCTCGCGCTGGACCGTTTCGATATCGAGTTCGAAGCGGGCCGAATTCACGCGCTGGTGGGCGAAAACGGGGCCGGGAAATCGACGCTGGTCAAAATACTCTCCGGCGTTTACCCCCCGACCTCGGGACAGGTGCTGTGGGAGGGCAGCCCCGTGCGTTTCGATTCTCCGCGGGACGCCGGCGGACGCGTCGGAGTGGTCCATCAAGAGCGCGAGTTGATCCCCCACTTCACGGGCTATGAAAACCTCTTTTTAGGGCTCGAGCACAGCTCTTTCGGATTTTTGAAAAAACGCCGCATGGAGGAGGAAGCGCTGAAATTTCTCGGGCGATACCGCATGAACGTCGATCTCTCCCTTCCGGCCTATCGGCTGAGCAGTGGGCAGCAGGCGATGTTGGCGATCCTCAAGGTCCTTTTCCGCGATCCGCGCGTCGTCATCTTCGACGAGCCCACGGCTCCTTTGAGCGTGGCCGAGTGCGAGGTCCTCTTTTCCCTCATCCGGGACCTGAAGGAAAACGGCCGCGCCGTCTTGTACATTTCCCACCGCCTGTCCGAGGTCCTTCGCATCGCCGACCGCATAACGGTCATGCGCAACGGCTGCAAGGTGGCGACGGTTTCCGGCTCGGAGGTCGACGAGGACGGATTGATCCGCTTGATGATCGCCAAGGACCTGGAGAACCAATATCCCAAGTTTCCCGCAGCCATCGGAGAGAACGTTTTTGCCGCCCAGGACTATCGGGCGCCCGGAGCCGGCATCCACGGCGTGAGCTTTTCCATTCGCGCGGGAGAAATCGTGGGGTTTGCCGGACTGGTGGGGTCGGGGCGCACGGAGCTGGCTAAAAGCGTGTTCGCGGGCTCCCGAGGCAGCCAAGGAAAGCTCACGCTCAGTGGGAAAAATTTTCGTTCCAAGAGCGCCCGGGACTCCATCGACCAAGGTGTGGTCATGATCCCGGAAAACCGCCGGGAAGAAGGGCTCGTGGCGGAGATGGACGTGGGGTCGAACCTTATTTTCCCGAAGCTGGATTTGTACACGCGTTTGGGCTTCGTGAACAAAAAGAAGGCCCAGGCCGCGGCCGAAAACGCCGTGGAGAAATATGGAATCAAAGCCTTCGGGCTTTCGCAGCTGGTGCGGACGCTTTCCGGAGGCAACCAGCAAAAGGTCTCCGTGGGGAAATGGGACCTGGCCCAGGCGAAGCTGTGGATTTTCGACGAGCCGACTCAGGGCATCGACGTGGACGCCAAAACGGAAATTTATTCCATCATGGGACGCGTGGCCGGCGCGGGCTCCGGGGTGTGGTTCATCAGCTCGGAACTGCGGGAATTGACCTCCATCGCGGACCGCATCTACGTCATGAAAGAGGGGCGCATTACGGCGGAGTACTCCCGCCCCTACGACGGAGAACGTATTCTCGACAGCATGATTCTGTGAAAACCGTACTATGTGCGCCTAAATTTTTTGCTGAATATGTCATTGTACTCCCGGGGAGGAATACGGCATGGAGTCGAGCAAAGAAAAAATTCGGGGAGTTTTTTCCCGCTTCGGAACCATTTTGGCCCTTGTGGTTTTATCGGGCGTCTTTCTTCTGTTCATTCCCGGCTTTGCCAGGATGCGGAATCTGCTCAACATCTTCTATCAGATTGCGCTGCTGGCCGTGATCAGCGAGGGGTTCACCATGTGCTTGATCGTGGGGGAACTGGATCTCTCTTTTCCCAGCGTGGCCAGCCTGTCGGGAGCTCTGGTGGCGGGACTCATCTTCGGAGGAATGCACCCCGTTCCGGCGGTGTTCGTCTGCTTGGGGGTCGGAATGGCCTTTGGGATCGCCGCGGGGATTCTCGTCACGAAAATCGGCATTCCCTCCCTGATCACGACCCTGGCGTCGGGGATCATCGCGGGGGGAATGGTCTATATGTACACCAAGGGCGTTTCGTTTTACGGCAAAATGCCCGAGGGATTTCTTCTTCTGGGGCGTGGTTACGTGGGCCCCATCCCTTCGCTGATCGCCATCATGCTGATTGTGGTCGCAGTCGCGCAAATTTTCGTCTCCTGCACGCGGGCGGGAAAGTACATGCAGGCCACGGGCGCCAACTCCACGGCTTCCCGCCTTGCCGGGGTGGACACGGATTTTTACAAGATCTTGGCCCTTTCTCTGTCGGGCTTGGGCGCGGCTTTCACGGGCATTTTGCTCACGGCCAAGCTGGGGTCCGCCAACCCGGAGGGAGCGGCGGGGTTCATGATGGACGCCTTTGCTTCCGCCCTGCTGGGAATGACGGTGCTCAGCAGGGGGCGCGCCAATCCCTTCGGCACCTTTATCGGAGCCTTGATGATCGGCATCATCAACAACGGCATGACCCTTGCGGGGGCCCCCTATTACCAACAGGACATCACGAAGGGGGTCATCATCATCTTCTCCGTGGCATTGACCTCTCTCCAGAGCAAACGGCTTGCCGGCGGCTAGAAAAATTACAAATTACAAATTACAGATTATAAATTACCTTTCGGGAACTCTGAAAGGGGTTCCTCAAATCAAATGACAAGGAGTGTTGCAAGGTGAGGAAAGCGTTGGTTTTGTTGTGTGCGTTTTGCGTCGTTGTGGGGATGGCGGCAAGTGCCCCGGCCAAGGAGCTCAAAGTCGGATTCGTGGCGACCAATTTTTCCGCGGAAGCTCAGGCGCGCGTCGCCAACGAGTTCGAGCGAATCGCGAAAGAAAAGGGCTGGAGCGCCCAGATGCTCAACTCCGCGGGGTCCATCGACACCCAGTCGGGACAGCTGGAGAACCTGCTGCAGATGAAGGTCGACGCCGTGGTGCTGGCTATGGCCCATCCTCTCGAGGTGCGGCCCGCCCTGGAAAAGCTTTTCGAGGCCAAAATTCCGGTGGTCACCATCGACTCCGGGTACGTGGACGGGGTCGTGGCGGACATCACGTCGGACAACTTCGGCGTGGGCGCCAAGATGTCCACGTATCTGGTGGACGCCCTCGGCGGAAACGGCAACATCATCGTCATCAAATTCGAGAAGCACCAGGGTAGCCGCCGGCGGGGCAAGGTCATGGACGCGGTCCTGAGCGAGTACCCCGGAATCAAGGTTCTGGCGGAGTACAGCGTGGTGGCCACGGGGCGCTTTATGGACGACACTCGTTCCGCCGTGGAGACTTACGCCACGCGCTTTGGAGATCAGATCGACGGAGTATGGTGCGCTTTCGACCAGTTGGCCTACGCCGCCGGCGACGTTCTGGCCGAGCGGGTCAAGGACAAGAAACCCGTCATTGTCGCAGCCGACGGAAATAAAGAAACCTTCCGGCGCATCGGCGAGGGAACGATGAGCGCCACGGTCGCGCAGCCTTTTGAAGAGATGGCGGCGGCGGCCATATCCCTGGTGGAGAAAATCGCGGTGGACGGGAAGACGGCGGAAGAGGCCACTCAGGGCAGAAAGATCTTTTACGTGGAAACGCCCCTTTACGACGCCACCAACCTTCCGAAACAGTAGAATGGGCTTTTATCTGGGCGTGGACATGGGGACCTCGTCCACCAAAGCGACCCTGGTGGATGAAGAAGGCCGTGCCGTGCTGCGCGTCCAGCGGGAGTCTTCCGTTTCGAGTCCTCAAGAGGGTTTTTTCGAGGTGGACGCCGAAAACGTTTGGTGGAAAAATTTTCTTTACGTCTGCAAAAGAGTCCTCTCGGAGTTCCCCGCTCCCTTGGTCCGCGCCCTGTGCGTCAGTTCGGTATGCGGTTCTTTCGTTCCGGTGGACGAAGGGTTCCGCCCCGTTCACAACGCCATTCTCTACGGGATCGACCGGCGCAGCGAGTCGTTGGTCGACGCCTTGAACACCCGGTATGGGGAAGAGTTCCTTCAAAAACGCCTGGGGAACGTTTTTTCGACCCACTCCATTCTGCCGAAAATCCTTTGGCTGAAGACAAACCGCCCGGAGGTCTACTCTCGGGCGGCTCATTTCGTTTCGAGCTTCAACTTCATCTCCGCCCGCCTCACAGGAGTTCCCGCTTGGGACATCCCAACCGCCTACGGGGCGTTGATGCTGGACGAGAAAACGGAGGCCGTACCTCGATGGTTCATAGAGGATCATCGACTCGACGCCGAAAAGATCCCTCCCGTGGTTTCCGCCCTACAGCCTCTTGGGACCGTCACCCGCAAGGCCGCTGGAGAAACGGGGCTTTCTCCAAAGACGGTGGTGGTGCTGGGGGCTTGCGACATCAACGCGGAGGCAATGGCCGTAAACGCCGTTCAGCCGGGGTCGGCCGTCTCCGTTTTCGGCTCCACGGTTTCCCTGCTTTTGAATACCGAAACACCCCACTCCCTCAAAGGATTCATGACGGGGCGTTCTCTGCTGCCGGGGGTGTGGCGCATCGGAGCGGCCACGGCCTCCGGCGGGCGGACGATGGATTGGGGGCGCAAATTGGCCCCGAGTCAGGATGCCCGTCATTTGCCGACGGGTATTTTTTTCGTCCCTTACCTGGACGGAGCCAGGACGCCCTTCAACGAGCCCGCCGCCCGCGGGGCTTTTTTCGGTTTGACCAGCGCCCATTCTCCCGCTGACATGGCCGCCGCCGTGGAAGAATCTTTGGGCTACGAGCTGGCGCACATCATCTCCATCATGGAGAAAGCCGCTCCTTTTCCTTACCAGTTGGAGGTCTCAGGGGGACTTTCCAACGTGCGGAGCCCGATGCAGCGCATAGCAGACATCACGGGGCGAGCTCTGCGCCTGCACCCGGATGTGGACGCGTCTTTCGGGGATGCGCTCATCGCCATGACGGCGGACGTTCCCTACCAAGCCTTGCCCTTTCTCGACCGAACGCTTCCCGTCCTCCATCCTTCCGAGCTCGCGGCGTCGTATGCGGATCTGTCCCGCCGCTTTGCGGCGCTTTGTGAAAGCGCCGTTCGACTTTAGAGCCGAGGAATCCATCCATCAGAGTGGACTCGACGCCAATGGCGAAAGTTCCTTCTCCAAAACGCTGTTTTGATAAAGAGAGCCGCGTTCTCCAATCGGGCAAGGGCGGTCATTTAATGGCAGCTTTACGTTTTGCATCGACAAGCAGCCGAGGACCGAGGTAGCATTGTATCGGTGACAGATTCGGGCAATCATCGCCGCGAAGAAACATGGTGGAATAAGGAGGTTCCCGATGAAACGCATTTTCGCGATTCTTGTTTTTGTTCTGTTTCCCGCTGTCTCCGCGGTTACCGCCGCCGCCAGCGACCAGGCGCTTTTCGAATTGATAGGCAGCCGCGACACCGCCGGGGTTCGGGAGGTCATTGAGAACGGGCAGGACGTGAACGTTTGGGGGCCTGACGAAAGGACGCCTCTGATGAGCGCCCTTTTTGCCTTGTCCCTGAAGCGGTGGCGGGCCCCCAGAGTGAGGTTCGGGGATATGGTTCCCGAGCGGCAGAATATCGACGAAGGGACGACGAGCGGAAAATGATAGAATAGACCACAGAATAGACTCAAATCAGTTTCATTTTTGCTTTCTGCCTGAGCGAAGCGAAAGGAATGGTCATATTCATGAAACTTGCTGAAGCCCTTATAGTGAGAGGGGATCTACAAAA
>JAISWV010000193.1 GCA_031270755.1 Synergistaceae bacterium | reverse complement strand
GGTTACGAACCCTCCCCAAAAAAAGCCGAACAGCCCCGTCAGCATCAGTTGAACGTCCATCGGAAGCCTGCCGGGTTCGGGGTCATTTCGTTCCGAAGAGGCGGTCTCCGGCGTCCCCGAGCCCCGGGACAATGTAGCCGTGGTCGTTGAGATGGCTGTCCACCGCCGCGATGAAGATATCGACCTCCGGGTGCGCCGCGTGCACCTTCTTGATCCCCTCGGGAGCCGCTATCAGGCACACCAGAGAGATTTTCTGCCCCCCGCGCTCCTTGACCAGGGAAATCGCGGCCGCGGCCGACCCCCCTGTCGCCAGCATCGGGTCCAGGACGAAAACGTCCCGCTCTCCGATGTCCTGGGGCAGTTTGCAGTAGTACTCCACGGGTTCCAGGGTCTCGGGGTTTCTGTAAAGACCGATGTGTCCCACCTTGGCGTTGGGGACGATCTGCAGTATACCGTCCACCATCCCCAGCCCCGCGCGCAGCACGGGCACCACTGCCAGCTTTTTCCCCGCCAGGGTGCGGGCCGTCGTGGGGGCCACGGGAGTTTCCACTTGGATCTCCGACAACGAAAGGTTTCGGGTGATTTCGTAGACCATGAGGCCGGCGATTTCCTGGACGAGCTCGCGAAATTCCTTCACGCTCGTGTTTTTGTCGCGGACCATGCCGATCTTGTGCTGCACCAAGGGGTGGTTGAAACGACGACCCGCCCCTCTTCTCCGCCTGGGCCGGGAGTGGAAAAAGTCGAGGATTCGATGGCCGCGATCTTGTTGACGCGGACCAGATGGCGTTCGCCCTCGAAGGGAGTGGAGCACCACGTGTCCAGGATGGGCCGCGCCTGGTCCGGGGAAATGACGCGGCCTCCCAGGCAGAGGACGTTCAGATTGTTGTGGGCCCTTCCCATCCGCGCGCTTCCCACGTCGTTACACGCGGCGGCCCGCACCCCTTTGACTTTGTTGGCGGCAACGGACATGCCGATGCCCGTTCCGCACATCAAGACCCCCATTTCCGCCTTTCCGTCCGAGACGGCCCTCGCCGTCGTGAAAGCGATATCCGGGTAATCCACCGGCGTCTCCGTCGCGGTCCCGAAGTCCAACACTTCGGCCTTACCTTCGAAAAACTCCTTGACTGCGGGTTTCAGCACGAAACCCCCATGGTCACATCCAATCGCCACGATCATTTTTCGCGCACCTCCGGGCTTATTTTGAAAATCATATCACAGTCCCCCGTCAATATGGGAAATTCGCGAGCTTTTTGTGAGCGTGAGCGTGAACGGGAGAAAAACGATTGCGGCAGAAAACGGGCAGGAAAATAATAAATTAATAAATTATGTCGAAAATCCAGGCGCTCGGCGGAGGATTAAAGTTTTTTATGCGATAAAATAAAAGTATGAAGAAAAAACAGATTGCAATAAATCGAAGCCTGTTGCGGTTTCCATTTGCGATTTCCATTGCAGGAGGTTTTTGGATGAGGATATTACGTGCCGCGATACCGATTTGTTTGTGTATGTGGTTGTTTGCCGTCCCGGCCTCGGCGGCGGATTTGGAGTTCGTGGGGAAAATAGAAGCCGGGGACTCCACGTCCCTTCTTCTGGCCCATTACGTCGAGGCCTTCACCCCCGAGAGCCTGACTTTGACCGTCGACGAACAGCCCAACGACGCCGGGCGCTTCCGCGATCTTTACATGGACCTGACGGGAGTTCGGATCGACGGCGTTCGGGTGGACAAGCTGACCTTTCGTATGCACGACGTGCAGTTCAACCCGCCCTCGGGGTGGGCGGAGGGAAACGTGAAGTGCGAAAGCGCGCTGCAGATATACGCCCACTGCCTTCTGAAGGAGGACGACGTCAACCGGAAGCTGGCGTCGGAGACCTTCGGCAAAGACGATCACTGGCAGAACATTTCCATGAGGATATCCCCCGCCGGGCTTGCCGCCAAGGGAACCTACGTCGCGAAGGTTCTGTTCGTGGCGTTGAACATCCTGATCGAGGTCCAGAGCGATCTCAAAATCGTGGAGAACAGAGAGTTGTGGCTGGACAACTACAAGGTGCGCGTCAACGCCATGGACGTGCCGGACTACATCACCAAGAAGGCCATCGGCCAGATTCAGCCTCTGCTGAATTTGGGAAATTTCCCTTTGCCCCTCAAGCTCCACAAGGTCGAGTTCCAAGAGGGCCAGGCCGCTTTTTCCACCCGAATTCCGCCCCTCCCCATAGAGGGCGGGACGACATACCGCTACCGGGCGGAGTAGTTGGCAGTCCATGTACGGCATCGACCGCAAACGTTACTTCTGGGTCGGGATCTCGGCGCTGCTTCAGGGATTTTTACTGGCCCAGTACGCCACCACCAGCTCCGGCCCTTTTCTGACGCTGCCTCTCACTCTGGTGGTGGTTGTCCCCTTTTCTCTATGGCTGGGACAGGAACATTGGGGCAGAAGGCTCAGACGTTTTCTGGGAGCCCTTGCCGCGCTTCTCGCCGTTTTTTACGCTTATTGGCTTTGGTCCGTGTTCCCGACGGAATCGGAGCTTTATTATCTGCCCACCCAGAACATGAACCTGACACGAATCTGCGCCGCCGTTTTCCTGTTTTTGCCTTTTTTCCAGTGCCGCATCGCTACGTACAGATGGCGCTTTCCTTATTCCGACGTTTTTTTTCAGCTTTGCCGCAACCTTTTTTTGCTTTTCCAGGCGTTCATCGTCACGGTGGTCTTCTGGGCCCTTTTGCTCACCGCTTCGCTGCTCTTCGACATCATCGGGCTCGACTTCGTGCCGCACCTCGTCTTCAGCCCCTTTGCGGCCTTTCCCTTGACGAGCCTCACCATCGCCCTGTCCATCACCCTGGCCCTGAAGCACCCCGGCATCGACTCACTGGGGAGGTGGATTCTCGCCATTCTGGCGTGGCTCTTGCCTCCGTTTTCGATTCTTTCCGTCATTTTTGTCGTCTCTCTTCCCTTCTCGGGGCTCAAGACCCTTTGGGACACGGGGCAGGCCAGTTCTTTGATGCTTTTGCTCCAGTTCGCCACCATTCTGCTGGCCAACGCGGCGTGGTTGGACGGGACCCGAACCCCCTTTTCCAACAAGGCGGTGGAGGCCGTCGCGAAATTGTCCCTGCTCTGCCTCCCCATCTACACGGCCCTCTGTCTTTACGCTCTGGGGCTTCGCATCCAGCAGTACGGCTGGAGCGCCGACCGCATGCACGCGGCGTTTTTTGTGGTCGTCGCCGGGGTATGGGGGCTGGGGTACGCAGGGGTCGTTTTGCTGCGCCAGTGGCCTTCCGCCATCGGGCGGGTCAACACTGCCGCCGCGCTGATCTTGGCGGTCATCGTCGTCGCCATGAACTCCCCTCTTCTGGACCCCTACCGCCTGTCCGCCAACAACCAGACGGAGCGCCTCCTGGCAGGGCAGACCCGTCCCGAGAACTTCGACTTCCTGTACCTGCGCTTCAACCTGGGGCGCTACGGCAACTACGCCTTGTCCCGATTGCTGGATATGGACCGCGACGGCAGCCGATCCATTGGCGAGTACTTGAGGCCGGCGCTCTCCGTCGACCCTAAAGAGCACTACGGCTCGATCTCCGAAAAGCGGCGCAGGGAGATCCTGGCGAACGCAAAGGTCTATCCGGAAGGGCGTACCCTTTCCCCCGGATTGGTGGACAAACTGGTGTCCCGGTGGAACGCGGCCGATTCGTTCCCCTTTCACGGCGTGCGCCGCGAATCGGAGTTGGTCTTTTCGTTCGGGAAGCTGAGAGACCGAAACGACGATTCCGGCAGCGGCCCGAACAGCGATGACGAAGAACTTTTACTGATCACCAAAGGAGTTGGCATCGTGTTCGACGTTTCGTCGTCGGATCTTCGCGTCATCGGGATGATATACGGGGCCGTCGACTCCCTGGACCCGGATTCGGCGGACGTCAAAGCCGTCGCCCCTTTGTTCAAGGATATCGAGCTGAACGGCCGCCGCTATCAGATCGTGCCTCCGTATCTGCGGTAGAGTTCTGTAATTTTCCGCGGGCTTGTAGTAGAATACGCCGAGGAGGGCACTTGAGGAAACGCTGCGGACCGGGGCACGCAGTGTCGTTGTTTGTGCCCGAGCCAAACGAGTGTAATACGTAATACCATACATTGCGACCAAACGCGGCGTTCCGTCTTTTGGGGATGGAAACGTGGCAAAATATAGAGGGGGGTACTGTTTTATGGCAAAAAAACATTGGAAAACGATGG
>JAISWV010000411.1 GCA_031270755.1 Synergistaceae bacterium | reverse complement strand
CAGCATTCTACCGCTATCGGTCCGGCTAAAGGGGGCATTCGCTTCCACCCCGACGTGGACGTGGACGAGTGCGAAGCCCTTGCCATGTTGATGACGTGGAAATGCTCTCTAGCCGGTATTCCCTACGGCGGAGGCCAGGGAGGAATCTCCTGCAACCCTCAGATTATGTCTCCGAAGGAAAAAGAACGCATGTCCCGCGCTTTTGCAGCGCGCATTGCCCCTATCGTCGGCACCTGGAAGGACGTGCCCGCGCCTGACGTCAACACCGGCGGGCAGGAGATGGTCTGGTTCATGGACACTATCAGCAAGCTCCACGGCCAGTTGGAACCGGGAGTTTTTACGGGCAAACCCATCAGTTATTGGGGTTCCAAGGGACGGACGGCAGCCACGGGGTATGGTGCGGCCACCTGCGGACTGGAACTGCTCAAGGCTGTGGGCAAAGACTCTAAGGATGTTCGCGTGGCCATTCAAGGCTTCGGCAACGTAGGGCAGTACGCGGCGCTTACGATGGAAGAGGCCGGCGCCAAAGTTGTCGCCATCAGCAACAGCAGGGGAGTGTATTACTCTTCCAAGGGAATAGACGTCAAAAAAGCTCTGGCTTATATCGAAGCCCACCCCAGAGAAAAGCTGGAGGGGTTCACCTGTGGCGGGTGCGAGAAAGTCGACGATATCGTCTCCCTGGACTGCGATATGTTTTTCCCCTGTGCTTTGGAGGGCGCGGTAAACGCGAGAAATGCCGATCAAGTCAAGGCCAAGTGGATTGTCGAAGGCGCAAACGGCCCTGTAACGCCAGAAGGCGACGAGATACTCGACAAGAAAGGCGTTCTCGTGGTTCCCGACTTCTTGGCGAACTCGGGGGGCGTCATCGGATCTTATTTCGAGTGGGCTCAGGATTTGTCCGGCCACTTCTGGACAGAGGAAGAGTACAATGATCGACTGATGCACATCATGAAGAACAACTTCAAGCTGGTTTGGAACTACACGCAAAGCAAGAAAGTCAAGATGCGCCGCGCCGCTTTCATGGCCGCGATCCAGCGCGTGGCCGACGTGGTGAAGCTCAGAGGAGTTTTCCTGTAAGAGGGGCATTAGGTGTAGAACGTGTAAAACAAAATCTTTGGTGAAGCGGAACGGCTCAGGGAAAACATGGTTACGGTCCTGAGCCGTATTTGCCGTGTTCTTGCCGTTTCCTCCACAACGGAGGCACGGGGGAGGAAGAAAAGGCGAAAGAGATCGAAAAACTGGTGACTGAACTGGGTTTGGGAAAGTAGAGTGGCAGCGGGCGGACGATGAAAAATCTCCGACGGGTAACTGCTCCTCCCTCTCGCGGATTCTTTCACCTTCGCGATGAGTAAGGAGGAACGCAACGTGTTGTACAAAAATATTCCGTGGAATTTTATCGAAAAATTTGTGGTAGATGTCTTTTGTGCTTATGGAGTGCCCAAAGAGGATGCTTTGGTCTGCGCAGACGTTTTACTGGAGTCGGACCGGCGAGGGATAGAGTCTCACGGATTGAATCGCTTGAAGCCTTTCTATCTCGACCGGCTCAAAGAAAAAATTCAAAACCCAGTTACGAATTTTGAAATTATAAAAGATACGGCTACCACAGCTGTTGTCGATGGGCATGACGGTATGGGGCAGGTTATTGGAACAAAATCCATGCGCCTTGCAATTGAAAAAGCCAAAAAATTAGGAATGGGAATGGTAGCGGTCAAGAATTCCACTCATTACGGTATCGCCGGATATTACGTCAGCATGGCAACACAAAGCGGCTGTATCGGCATTACAGGAACGAACACCCGCCCTGCTGTGGCCCCTACGTTTGGAGTTGAAAACATGCTGGGGACCAACCCGTTGGCATTTGGGATTCCCACTGACGATCCTTTTGATTTTATTTTGGACTGTGCCACTTCAATCACTCAAAGAGGGAGAATCGAAACCTTCGCACGTAATGATCTACCTACTCCAGCGGGGATGGTGATTGGAGAGGACGGTACTACTATGACCGACTCGAAAGCGATTCTTGCAGCACTACTCCAAGGAAAAGCCTCACTGACACCGCTTGGCGGAATCGGAGAGGACTTTGCCGGCTACAAAGGATTTGGCTACGCGACGGTGGTAGAGATTCTTTCAGCTGCATTGCAGAATGGAATTTTTTTGAAGCAGCTCAACGGTATTGCCTCCGATGGATCGAAACACCCTTATCACGTAGGGCATTTTTTTATTGCTATTGACGTGGAAGCGTTTCTCCCCTTAGAAACATTCAAGAAAACATCTGGGGAAATCGTGAGAGCGCTCCGGTCATCAAAGAAAGCGCCAGGGGCGGAACGTATCTATACCGCCGGTGAAAAAGAATATCTCATACGCCGCGAGCGGGAAGACACAGGCGTACCTGTGAACGAATCTGTTCAAAAAGAGCTTATCGCCGTGCGAGACGAATTGGGCCTCACGGAATATCGCTTTCCGTTCGAGTGATTGGACGTTACGGTGAATTCCTACGTCGAAGGGTCGAGCGGCGCTTCCATTTTTCTGCTTTGCACTTTGGCCTTTAGGGCTCGTCATGAAATAACTTTCACATTTTTAACGCGCAAAGTGACGCTTACACTTTTTTGCGAAACAGAAATGCGGAAATTATTTTGATGCAAGCCCTAATCGTAGGTCTGGAAAATAGAGCCCTATCCGTTAGTAAGCATGAACTCGCAACAAAGCACATAGAACATTACAAAGTTGCCTGTACAAAATGCTCCGGGATGTTGGTTTCTTCGCAGGCAATGGAAAAAACGCAATAAAAAACTTTATAAGTTAAGTAAGTGAGCGAGATATAGAAGAATGTGCCCCTGTGTCCGGGTAACAACGTAACGCCGAACGTTTGCGGGTAAAACTCGAAAGGGTTTTGCCCGTCAAGCGTCTGGTTGTTATGTGCCGTAACATTCCCAAACGATATCTCCGGTACACAAGCCTGTTAAGTGCTCACTTGATTTGTCTTCAAAAGAAAATCACCCTGTTTTTCATGACAACCAGGCGAGCGCGCGCGGCTGATTTTTTTCAAAAAAGCCTGCTGCATCGACGCAAGAAGCCGGTGAACAAGTATTCCCTCCCTACACGAGATGTACCCTGCGAATTGGGACTGATAATTAGGAGGGAGTACATTGCCAAAGAAAGATAAAGCAAGAAAATGCGTGACTATCACGGTCAACCTGACGGAAACCGAAAAAAACGCCGTTGATGAATATGCTGCGGCGCGGGGTTTCGATACGGCGACAATCGTTCGCCGTTTGATTCAAGTTTTATTCAGCGGCAAATTGACATTCCCGGAGCTTTTACAAAGATGCATGGAAGCGCCCGTAGTCAATGAATTCGCCAACGAACCCGCGGAACTGAGAATACACAGGATTAGCGTCCGGTTATCCCAGAAAGAAAAAGGGAAGCTGGCCGTCTTGACTGCCGGGGCTTTTTACCGCCCAGGCGAATTTGTCAGAATCCTGTTGCGACTGCTCGCCATAGGAATCATCAAGCCAGGTGAAATCTGGGAATGAGATTTAAGGTGTCAAAAATTTGTCGATTTACCGCTAAAGCGGCATAATCCACGGTCCTGATTCGCAGGTTGTAAATCGACGACTCCATTGATCGCGTCACTGGAGAGTCGCTGCATCATTGCCCACATCAATCCTGTGTTTTTTGCCCCGGTAATCCTCCCCCTCCATAGTCAGCCAACCGAAGGAAACGAGCCGCGATACGATTCGCCTTGCGCCGAAAGGATCGGACTCCAGACGCCGAATTAAAGCGGGAGCGTTGGGGTAATCCGTGGTGACGATAGTCTGTATCCCTCGCTCCACTCGGGCGTTGATCACGTCGTACAGCCGCGCAATTGTCCACGCGGAAGGTCTTTCCGCTCCCAGGTCGGCGAGAACGAGACAGCTCACAGCCTTCACGTTATCGACCATCTCCGTGTACAGGTCCGTTCGCTTTTTCTCGAACGTACTTTGCAAGCGCTCCAGATACCCTATGGCGGAAATAAAAAACGCCGCGCGTCCCTGAGCCAGAGCTGCTTGAGCGATAGCCGCCGCAAGGTGCGTCTTCCCCGTGCCGACAGCCCCGGAAAGTACCAGAGAAGAACCCGTCTCGGCCGCCTTTTTTGCCGCGAATTTTGCGCATCGGACGCTTTCGCCCTGCCCCTCCGTGAAGTAATTTTCAAAACCGCATTCCCGCAAAATCGGGGGAATCGCGGCTTCCGAAAATAATTTTTCGCTTCTGCGAAGGACATCGCGAGCCCGCCGGAATTT
>JAISWV010000241.1 GCA_031270755.1 Synergistaceae bacterium | reverse complement strand
TGGTGGGGACGGAAATTTTTTCCACCTACCACGCGACGGCGAAACAAGACGTGAGAGGCGCCGTAATGTACTACAGCGCCGGCAACAAGCGTCTGGTGGAGAAGGTGTTTGCCGTTCTTTCCAAATTGGAAAAATCCTACCTCGAACGCTTGAAAAACAGCTAGAAAAATAAACGTTAACGCTCGAGGGGAGCCAAACGAAGGTGCTCTCCGGAGTTTTGAATGTTTGCAATTTTCCCTACGTATTTATCACTACCTCAAAATTGCCCGTAGTCGCCAACTGGGGGGTATTATGCGATTTTTTTACGCCTCATCATGAGAGGAAGATCGTGAGGAGGCAAGTCGAATGAAAAAAGAAGAATGTATTGCGATGGTTTTTGCTGGCGGAAAAGGAGCGGGCCTGGGTGCGCTGACGAATTGTTTGGCAAAACCGGCGCTGTTTTTCGGAGGCGGCCACAGGATAATCGACTTTGCATTGAACAACTGCCGCCGTTCGGGGTGGGATATCGTCGGAGTACTCACTCGGTATTCGAGCAGAGGGCTCGCTTCTTACGTCGAAGACAAATGGGACTTGTCCAGACGAGGCGAAGGCGCTTTTATGCCTTTCATGCTCTGCCCCAAAAAGAGCGAAGAAGATTACTTGGGCACCGTCGATGCGGTTTATCGGAATATCGAATTTATCGAAAGTTTTTCTCCCAAATATGTCTGTGTTCTTCCCGGCGATCATATCTGCAAAATGGATTACGCAAAAATGCTCGACGCGCATAAAAGGAACGAAGCCGATGTGACGGTTGCCGCCGTTCCGGCCCTTTTTTCAGGGACTTGCCGGTACGGAAACGTCAAAACCGACGAAAAGGGAACGATTTTCGGATTTGGAGAAGACCCGATGGAAAATGGTCTCGTGTCGATGGGCGCCTACATTTTCAATTGGGACGCGCTGCGGAAATACCTGACGGCGGAGGGCGGATGCGGGAAATCTCCAAAGGATCTGGGCAAAGACATCCTCCCCGCCATGCTTTATGACGGGAATATACTGTACGCATACTGGTTCGATGGGTGTTGGCGAGACGTGGAGACGGTGGAAGCTCTGTGGAAATCCAACATGGACCTCCTGCACGACCCCTCCGAGTTTGTCGTAGAGGAAAAAGGCGGGCAGATATTCACCTCCTTTTGCAGCCAGCTGTCCTATTTTTTTGCCGGGAAAACGGGCACCATCGACCGGAGCATTCTTTCCGGGCTGCACGTCATTCTCGGAAAGGTGGAGCATTCCGTTCTCTCCGATTCGATCGTCGTCGAAAGCGGCGCGGAGGTCGTCGACTCGGTTCTCATGCCCAACGTTTACGTCGGGCAAAACGCAAAAATTTATAAAACAGTCGTCGGGCCCAACGCCAAAATCATGAACGACGTGGAGATCGGTATGGAAAACGGAATCGCCGACTTTGTGTCCGACCGGTTCTGCACAAACGGCGTTTCGTTGGTTGCCCCTGGAGTGTATATCGCCGAGTGCACAAAGTTGAGGAAAAATTCCTACATTGAAAAGAATCTTTTTGCCGACGACTTCAAATTCCACGCAACGCACCTTGATCACTCGCACCGGAAGACTGTTCCTTCGATTCTGCTCAAAACGGCGATTTAACGCATTAAGGCAAATTAAGCAATGATGCTTTTTTTAGGTGATGCTTTTTTAAATTTCCCAGTTCTTGACTGGAGCCGTTCGTCATGATAATATCACGCCAAAGTGGTATATTTGCTCAAAACTTAAAGAATTAAAAATACTTTGTCGGCAGATGAAGAGCGACACGGCCCTTTTTATTGAAGACTTTGTTGAAGAGTCTTTTGTCGTTTTCGGGAAATGAACCGCAAAAGGGCATTTGTTCCTGTTCCTGTGGACAAAGTGGTTCCAGGGAGAAGACAGATGTTGCGCCGTTTTTTTTACAGCAATACTCCTACGATTTTAGACACCTCGACTTACCTGGAAAGGCCGCATGTTCATAAACTGCTGGAAAAGGCCATACAAAAGCCTCTTGTTGTGGTCGTGGCCGAGGCGGGCTATGGGAAAACGGAGGCGGTGTATTCTTTTTTGAAAGGGTACAACGCGGCGACGACGTGGATGCAGCTTTCCAGACGAGACAACCTGGGATCGCGATTTTGGGAGAATTATACACATACCATCGCTTTGTACAACGAGAGCTTGGCGGCGAAATTGTCGGAGCACGGGTTCCCGGAAACGGAAAGCCAAGCCGCCAAATATTTGACCTTGACGGAAAATGAGATTGCGCGCAACGCAAGGTATGTTTTTGTGTTCGACGATTTTCATCTGATAGAAGACCGGTCCGTCTTGTGGTTCATAGAGCGAGCCATTTACACTCTCTATACGCCGCTACCGAATGTCACCACCATCCTGATTTCGAGAAACGAACCTGCCATCAACACCATTGGACTGTTTTCGAAGGGCTTGTGTACGCGTATCAACGAAGAAGACCTGCGTTTCTCCGGCCATGAGATATGGAATTACCTCCAAATGCAGGGCATAAAACCGTCTCGGCAAATCGCGTCCGACATCTACGACAGAACGGAGGGGTGGGCTTTCGCCGTCAGCCTTGCGGGGCTGCTTTTGAAGAAAAAACCGATTTATGACCACTACGCGCTCTCCGCGCTGGAGCTGAATATTTTCAAGTTGATCGAGAGTGAAATATTTTCCGGCATATCCAGCGAACTCCAGAAATTTTTAGTCAAGTTGTCGCTGGTCGAACGTTTGTCTTTGGATTTCGTGAAACGGCTGTCCCCCGGCAAAAATCTCATGGAAGAGGCGGTGAAAGCGAGTGCGTTCATCCGGTATGACGCTTATTTGAACGAATATCGGATTCACCACTTGTTTTTGGAGTATTTGACCCGAAAACAGGCCCTGCTGACGGAAGACGAAAAGCGCACCGTCTACGCCGAAGCCGCCCTTTGGTGTTTCGACAACAACTATAAAATGGACACCATAAGCTATTGCGAAAAAATCGGGGATTACGATAAAATCGTGGAAATCGTCTACATGTTTCAATTGATGCTGCCCCACAACACGGCTCTTTATCTTTTGGAGGTCCTCGAAAGGATTCCGCAGGACGCTTATGAAAAAAATTATATTCTTTACCTCCTGCACGCCCGGTTTCTCGCGGGTTTGGGAAGGTTCGGCGAGGCCATTTCCGAGTTTGAAGCGATCATAGAAAAATTCGAGGCCCTGCCGTCCTCTCCGCTCTCCTGCCGGGTTTTATGCGGAACGTACAACAACCTGGGGTTCGCGTACTATTGCAACTGTATGCACAAGCCCAACTACGATTTCGGGATTTATTTTGAAAAAAGCGACGGCTATTATCCCCTGAGCGGGCATACCGTGAGAGGTCCCGTAACGAACTTGAGCGTGGGCTCTTATGCCTGCCGCGTGGGCAGCCCGGAAAAAGGCCATCTCGAAAAATTCGTCGAGGCCGTCGCGGCTTCGGTCCCCCACGTGTCCCGTACAATGGCCGGGTGCTCGTATGGCCTGGATGACCTCGTGAGAGCCGAGGTCGCTTATTTCAAAAGCGACGTGAAGTCTTGCGAAAAATTCGCCTGGCAGTCGTTGTACAAAGCCCGGGAAAAAGGACAGTACGAAATAGAAAACAGAGCGCTTTTCTTTTTGCTGCGGGTCGCCTTGGCCGCGGGGAACTACGGCAAAATTCAGGAGCTGCTCGGGCAGCTGGAGCTGCAGCTCGACCAAACGGACTATACCAATCGCAGCACGCTCTACGACATCGTAACGGGCTGGTATTACGTCACGATCAGGCAGACCGGGCAGGTGGCCAACTGGCTGAAGGACGACTTCGACAAAAGCGACATAAATTTTCTGATGCACGGCCTGGAAAACATAGTGAAAGCCAAACACTACCTGCTGGAAAAAAGATACCACGCGCTGCTGGCATTCTTGAAAAGCCAGGAAAAAGAGTACGGGCTGGGGGCTTTTTTGTTTGGCAAGATCGGGTTGAAGGTGGTGGAAGCGATATGCCGATACTACGTCAGAGAAAAAGAAGAGGCCATGAAAGCCTTCGAGGCCGCATATGACTTTGCGTCCCCCAATTCGCTGGACATGCTCTTCATCGAAGAGGGAAACAACATGCGAACACTTACCAGTTCCGCCATGAGAAGCAACAACTGCGCCATTCCCAGGCAATGGCTGGAAAAAATTCACAAGAAATCGGCGGCCTACGCCAAAAAACTCGCATATGTCATTTCGGAGTATGAAAACGACAAGCATTTGGGGGGCGACATTCACCTTACGGTCAAAGAAAGGGCAATCCTCACCGACTTGTATCAAGGACTTTCGAGAACGGAAATCGCCATCAACCGCAACCTCTCGGTCAATACGATAAAGGCGGATCTGCAAATGATTTATACAAAACTGGGGGCCGCCGACGGAGCGGACGCGGTACGCATCGCGAGGTCTTTGGGACTGTTGAAATTGAAGTGAAGGATTTGAAGTGAAGGATTTGAAGTGAAAGATTAGTAACCGTTCAAGCCCTGTTGTTGCCAAAGGGTATCAAATGTGTTAAACTATCATCATGACAAATAATACGTTATTTATGAACTACAAGGA
>JAISWV010000097.1 GCA_031270755.1 Synergistaceae bacterium | reverse complement strand
GATGGCGGCGTGAACCAACGCGTGCATCTCGCGGCTGTTTTTCTCGATGATCCCCGCGTTCAGCGAAGCTCCCACCAGGGCGCGAACGATCTTCTGGGGCAGGTCGCTCAACAATCCTCCCACCTCCGTCGCCACCGCCCGCCAGCCTTGCTCTTCGATGCGCTGCTTGCAAGCGGTTTCCATCATGGAGTCCTTCGTGATCGCCAAAAGAATGGCCGCCCTCGCCACATCGTCCGCCCCAAAGTTGAAACCGGACAAAAATCCAACTCTCTCCTCTACAGCAGACATTGCTTCCAGCATCTCTCCCACACTGTATCCCTCCGATTTTTCAAAAAATTTGATCGATCTATCCCAAGCGCATTTTTACCGAGTTTGCCGAGCTTGCCGAAAGCGGAACGTAAGGGTCGAGTTTACGTTTGCTGAAATCGTCCAAAGCCTCTTTTATGTAGATGTTTCCTTCTTTGCGAATCTTCAGGGTCTCGAAGGGAGAAACCCTCCGCCCCAGCGCGTCGGCACATATCAACACCCTCGGGCACAGTAAATCCCGCTCCTTCGTCTCCAAAACGATCCCCACCCGCTGGTCGGACAGCGACACCACAGTGCCCGGCGGATAAAGTCCGATAGCGGAAAGCAGAGCACGGACGATACGGCTGTCGAAGTCGGAGTTCGTGAGGCCGATCACCGTGGATATGGCTTGATCGCTGCGGCAGGCGTCCTCTTCCAAAAAGCGGCTTGTCAAGTTCTCGAAAGCGTCGGCAACCGCGACGATACGGCCCGATATGGAAATGTCCTCCCCTTTCAGGCGGTCGGGGATTCCCCTGCCGCTCCATTTTTCGTGGTGCGACCGGACGGCGCCCAAAATATGGGGGTCGTGAACGTCCGTGTCCTTCAAAAGAGTCTCCCCCAGCAGAGGGTGACAGTTCAAGATTTTCGACTCGCCCGGAATGATCTTCTCGCCTCTCCGGGCACTCCCAGGGCCGTTCCATACGTACTGCGGAAAAAAAGCCTTCCCGATGTCGTGAAAAAGACCCCCCATAACACAGGCCTCCACAAAAGCGGGCCAAACAGGGAAAATTTTCTGCGCCACATAGCCCGTCAGCAAGGCCACGTTGATGGAATGGATGGGGACGGAAATGGGGACGGAATGACGCAGCCGCGCACCCTCCCGCTCCGCCGCTCCCACCAGGGAAAGGGTTATCTGCGGAGTTCGGCGGATCTCCACCGGAAGGCGGGAGGCGATCGTCATCATCGTGCGGATACCCCGCTCGCGCATGGCGCGGTCTTCTATATTGCGATAGATCGCGCCGAACTGGTGGATGGCGATTTGCGTCAAGAGAGGGTTCAACTCGGCGACGGACGGGACGATGGAACCCAATGCCGTTCGGAATTCCGTGGCGGTTATCGCGGGAATGCTTTTCACCTTGACATGGGTTATGCCGTGCTTCAAGAGCAGCGAGACGATCTCCGGCCGAGTCTCTCTCAGGGCAGGCAAGCTGACGCCCGCAGGTAGGATCACGGCCTGGCTCTTCGAAACGACGTCTTCGGCGACAACTCCCTCCACGTCCAACAATTCCCCTAAAGCGACGTTCCACACCTTTTTTTTCACTTTTTCATCTCCGTCTCCCGTCTACTTAACTTAGCATAAAATCAGTACTCTTCTCTCTTACACTGCAATAAAGTCTCGTATAAGATAGGGTAACAAAAATAAAACAAAAATAAATTTGCTAAATATTAGCCAGATAATCTATAATGGTAACAGATTATCGCAACAAAATTTAACGAGAAACAGCGACTTGCGTAAAATATAATAATGTAAAACGTAAGTCTTAGCGGAAACACTTTAAATCAAAACGGCTTTTGTTGCAATCCCTTGTTCGTAGTGATTCGTGTCAAGAGGGTCGTAATTTGAAGACGCAGTATAGACAGGTTCGACGTAACAAAAGAAAAGAGGTGAATTCAATATGGCGGAAAAATGGAAAGACGCGTTGACGGACAAGTTATGCGAAGCGTTTTTGGTGTTGGAGACGACCGACGAAATGTACAATTTTTTAGAAGATGTCGCCACCATCGGGGAAGTGAAGGCTTTGGCCCAACGCTTGGAAGTCGCCAGGCTTTTGAGCGAGAGCAAGACCTATCCTCAAATTGCGCATCAGACGGGAGCCAGTACCGCGACCATCAGCAGGGTCAAAAAATTTCTGGACTATGGAGCCAATGGTTACAAAATCGTTTTGGAGCGTATGAAAGACTGATACGCGCGACGTCGGAGAGCGGCAGGAAGAGCAGCAAATTGAAATGGAATAAAATGAGAGGCCGGCAATACATTCCTTCCGGCCTCTCATTAAAAATTGGACCCAGAACCACTTCTTCAGTTCCGATTTTTCCACTTTGCCCACAGGCGCTCATAGCCGCTTCACGGCAATCGTAACGGCAAGCGAACAGCAAAGACGCGATAGGTAGAGCCGCCTTTACGATTTCAACTTTCCGACGCAGGCGGCGTAGGCAGGGAAGAGGTCCGTTCCGTTCACCCCGAGATAACGCGACAGGGCCAGGTCGTCGAAAGCGCCGATCCCGCAAGCGCCGCAGCCGATGTTGGCGGCGGCCAGGTAGAGGTTCTGTCCCACATGCCCGGCGTCCTGAAAAATTCCCCGGTACCCCCGGGCCTTGTAGCGCCAAGCGGACCGGTACTCGTCGGCCACCCACACGAAAGTCGCGGCGGCCTGGGCGATGAACGTCTGTCCTTTGCAAAGGGCGGCGATGTCGGAGGCGACGTCTCTCGGCACGTCCAGCTCCTGCAGGGAGTGATCGACGGCGAGAAAGCGATAGAGCCCCGGTGAAAGACCTTCCACCGCGCGAACCGCCAGGTATGTCTCCAAAGGATGGCGCCCGCCCGCGGAGGGCACGTTGCGGTAGGTGCGGCGCGACCCCACGGCAAACCCGGTCTTGCGCACGCCCTGGGTCGCCCACAACAGCCAGGAGAGCTCGTCGATGGTCAGAGGCGCGTTCGCGTAAGCCCTCACCGAAATGCGTTCCTCGATGGCCTTTCTCAGGTCCATGGACGGGACCTTCAGATCCTCCGGCTTGGCGAGAGGGATGATTTTCTTTGCCGGGTCGGCGGGACGCTCCAGCGGCGGCTGAGGCTGATCTTGTTCCTGGTCCGACGGCTCCGGCATATTTTCGTAATAGGTGGCCCGCATAAAAACACGCCCGGCGTTTTCCTTCGTTGCGCGAATCGCTTTTTCCGTCCCAATTTCCTCAAGCATACGAAAGTCTCCTCGATTTAATATTGATAAACCCCTGGCTTTGCCGGGGGACTCCCAGAGTTGTGTTTGACAATTCCGGGAATGAGCTATAGATAGCTTAGTCCACACAAAGTGGGAATGCAAGTACCATTCGGGCACGGCCCCCAGGTTGAGCATTCGCGTCCAGCCCGCGCTGTCGTTGTCGGTCGCGATCCACATATCGCCGTTCAGGACGCACAGGCTTTCCACCTTTTCCAGCAGAAGATTCTTTGACGGGGTGCGGGGGCCTGCGGTCCCTGCCGGGTTCGGGCGGAGCCCGAGCG
>JAISWV010000387.1 GCA_031270755.1 Synergistaceae bacterium | reverse complement strand
GGAGAGCCGCTGTACGGCGTATTCCATCTCCGACTCCACCGAGGTGTAATCGTCCATCTGGGAGTAAGAGCCGACGGAGAACCATAGGACCATGAGCGCCGCGCCGCCCAGGATCGCGATGATCACTATAGAGATCAAGAGTTCCGCGAAAGAGAACGCTTTTTGGATTTTAAGGCGCATTCAATCTCCTCCTTAACTACACCGTGTCGTCGGATACCGTCTCGTTGGAGAAGGCGTTGTAGAATCTCGTCAATTCCACCAGGTTTTTGTTGGATCCGCCGGCCTGGATTGTGATTTTCAACCCCAGACTGCCGCCGGACAATCCCGAGTTGACGGCTGTGAGGACAAAACTCCCTATCCGCGTCTTGCCGCCAGACCACGTCCCGCCCAACATGGTCGAGGCTGCCTCGATCGCGTCGTCCACGTCGTCGTAGGCCCCGGGCCAAAGGGACTCGAATGTCTGAATCCAGCTGAAAAACAGTTCGCGGCTTTCTTTGTCCTGCTTGCTGAAGACGTAGCTCTTGGTGGCCCAGGCCATGGTGGAGAAAATTGCGCCGAAGGTAATCCCTACCACGATCATTAAGATCATGCACTCTACGAGGCTCATGCCTTTGCGTTTCCTCCCGCGCGTCGTTGAGCGGAACGGCGGATCGTCGAGAACATCAGCCCTATACACGTTGACCATCTCCTTCTGTCGATAAAACTGGCATCTTTGTGGAACTCCAATGTCTTTTACCCTTTTACCCTTCTCATTGTCGAGCATTTGCTATATTCTTCTCTTATACTATTTTGACAATAGTATAGTATAAAGGAATCTCTTGAATAGAGTTCTTTATGATCATATTCATACTAAATATAAAGGCTCGTCAAAAACAAATTTACATTTGGAGTATTTAAAGGAGTTGAATCGCGTCAAATTCTATGTGAAATTTTCGACCGGTACTCCACGCAGGCCCGGGCGAAGTTGGCGGCCAATTGCGGATCGCCGCAGAGGTGGAGATGGGGGTAGCCCGCGTGAATCGAAGGCGACGCGTGAATTCCTTCCCAGGCGCGCCCGTCGGTTTGGGACCCGCCTAGCTTTGACCCGTTGGGCTTTGAAATGATGAACCCGTCGCCGTTGTTCGTTCCGTCGGAGTAGTGGAACTCATGGCCTCGTCCCGTCCAGCCCTGGGGGGCCAGGACGCTTTGCCGTTTCGCCGTCAGGTTGACGTAGCCGAAGCGCGTCAGGCGTTGCGTCATGAAAACGTCGCCCTTCAGGACCCCGCACATTTCGAAAACGCCTTCGTCCGTGCGGAGAGAGTCGCAGAGCGCAATGAACCCGCCGCACTCGGCGAAGGTGGGAAGGCCCTCCGCTACGCGGCGGCGGATGTCTTCCCGCATGGAGACGTTGGCGGCCAGCCGCGCCCCGTGCAGTTCCGGGTACCCGCCTCCCAGGTATAAGCCGTCGGCGTCGGGCAGTTTCGCGTCGGAGAGAGGGCTGAAAAAAACGATCTGGCCTCCCGCTTCCTCAAGAAGATCCAGCGCGTCGCGGTAATAAAAACAAAAAGCCTCGTCCCGGGCCACGGCAAGGCGAAACGGCCGGGGTTCGCAGGCCAAGGTGGGCGGGGAACCCTCAGGTGACGCCGGGGCGACGGAGGCCAGGGCGAGGATGCGGTCCAGGTCAAGGCTGCGCTCCGCCTGCTGGGCGAGGCGGGCGAGCTTCCCGTCCAGGTTGGCCACCTCCGAAGCCATGACCAACCCCAGGTGGCGGCTTTCCAGGGAGCAGTCCTCCATGCGGGGCATGTACCCCAGGACCTCGACCCCCGTTTCCCGCGCCAGCATCGTTTTCAGGGGAGCGTACAGGCGCTCGCCGGTTTCGTTCAAGAGAACGCCGGCGATGTCGCTTTGGGGCCGAAAACCCACGAATCCCTTGACGAGCGCGGCGAGAGACGCCGACATTCCGCGCGCTGTCACCGCCAGGAGCGTCGGCGTTTTCGTCATCTTCGCGACCTCGTGGGTGCTGCCCGCCGTGGTCGTGCCCAGTCCGTCGTAGAACCCCATCACGCCCTCGACGATCGAGCAGTCCGCCCCCCGCGAGTTTTTGCGGAACAGATAGCATAAAGTGGACTCCGGCAGAAGAAAGGGATCGAGATTGCGGGAAGGGCGTCCCGTAATGTGTGAATGGAAAAGAGGGTCGATATAATCGGGGCCGCATTTGAAAGCCTGGACGGTCAACCCGCGCCGGGTCATCGCCGCCATCAGCGCGCAGGCGAGAGTGGTTTTTCCGCAACCGCTCCCCGTCCCCGCAATCAGAACGCGAGGCTGCCCAATCTCTCCCAACATGACGAAAGTCCTCTCTTTCGGTATTCATTCAATGACGATATGGACGCCTTCTGCTAATGCCATTGTCCTCACCTCACAACAAGATTAGCACTGCGCGGTTTTTTCGGCAATCCCCTTCGCCTTGGCCAGTAACTTCAATGTTTGCTCGATACTGTACCGGCGAAGCGATGGCCCGGAACGGCGGTAAGTTTGCTATAATTTCCGTAGAGGAGGTGTCGGCGATGGCAAACGGAGTGACAACATCCAGCCCAACAGCGCGCAGCGTACCGCGCGAAATTCTTCCACCGACTTTTACCGCTGTGGAGGAAAAACGTTTTGAAAGCGAAATAAGGCGTATCGACACAACCCTCGCCGGCGAGAGGAAGAACCGCGAAAAATTCGAAATCGAAGTTTTAAAGCGGTTCGATAAGGTAGACGTGCGGTTCGAGAAAGTTGACAGCAACATCAGAGATCTGCGCAGCGAGATGAACGCGCGGTTCGAAAGCGTTTATTTGCGATTCGAAAAAGTTGACGCTAAGTTCGACAAACTGGCCGACAAGATGGATAGCTATTTCAGGTGGATGATGGGCTTGCTCGTCGGCGCGACCTTGATCCCTATCGCCTTGCAATTTTTTGCCAAATAACCAACTCCGCAAGGGGCTTTTTCTTTTGTGCTGCCTGCTATACTCACGACCTAAAACATTACCAAGTTGATTGCGGCGAATATCCGTTGATTGCGGGCGGATACCATCTGCCCGCTGGACCTTTGTGCAAGGAGTTTTCGCTTTCTGGCAAATCTATCCGCTCGCGTATATATGGAGTCATCGACGATACGGTATGCAAGGCGGTTTGCC
>JAISWV010000256.1 GCA_031270755.1 Synergistaceae bacterium | reverse complement strand
AGCGAGGCTTTCCATTGCGCCGCGAATCAGCGTGTTCTGCAAAAAAAGATCTCCGCAGGTGTAGCCCGTGAGACAAAGTTCCGGCAGGCACAGAAGCCGGACTTCTTTCTTCGCGGCTCTTTCCATCAGCTCGAGAATTCGTTCCGCGTTGTACATACAGTCGGCAACCCGAATGTGCGGCGTCGCCGCCGCTGCACGGACGTATCCTTCGATTCTTTCGATTCCGCCGCTTTTACCGCTGGCGTCTGGCATTGAATTTTCGCTCCTCTCACGGCTGCCCTTCTGCACCGCGGCATGGGATATATGCGGTGCGAAGAAACCGCCGAGGGTTTTCTATTTTCTCAATTCATTTGTTTATTATACAGGGCCGGCAAAGGGGCTCCGAGGCGGCGCTAAGCGCCAAAGAGCCCTTTAAAAAAGTATCTTGGAATAGATTAATATTGACCAATTAAAAACAAAAATTTTATCTGGGTGCACCAACAACAAGGGCAATGGGAAAACCCACTGCCCTCCATGATTTTTATGCCTTGCCGCTACTTTTGTTCGTACAGTTCGAGGATCGCGTCGTCTTTGATGACGAAAGCGAGGCGCGTGCCGGGCCCGATTTCGGTGAGCGGGAAGATCACTTGATCGGCGTCCGCGATGTAGTGTTCTATGTTGTCTACCTTGTAGGCGACGTGCGGGTTCTTGTGCATGACCTCCGGAAATGGGGTGCCTTCCTCGAACTTCAAATACTCGATTTTGTAATCGTAGTCGTCCGGGTTGCTCATCCAGATTTTCATGCCCTCGTTGTAGGTCATTCCAGGCTTTCTATTGGTAACCGGTATTCCGATGTGCATGTACTCGGCGCCATGTTCATTGCCCCCTCTGTATTTTGCTGTTTGGCGCGGCTGGTCAGGATTTTTTCATGTAAGGCGTGTTGCAGGGCGCGTTCCAATAACCCAGAAGCTCGTCGTCCATGCGGGCCATGAACATCTGGAACCCCGCTTGCTCCTGAACGGTGAGGAGCTCGCCGATATGGTTGGCGACGATGGTTATACCCTTTTCTTTCAGGTAGGCCGCGCACTTGCGGTAAATGATGAAGAGCTCCATCAGCGTCGTGGCCCCCGCGCCGTTCAAAATCAGCATGATCTTTTCGCCGCTTTCGATCGAAAGGTCTTTCAGCAGGGCGTCGACCATGATTTTGGCCGTTTCGTCAGCGGATTTCATGGGCTGGCGCCCGCCGCCGCCCTCGCCGTGCTGCCCCATGCCGACCTCCATCTCGTCTTCGCCCAACTCCGCGATCACGCTTCCCGTCGAAGGATGCGTCGCGCCCTTGACGGCCACCGCCAACGTGGCCATGTTGTCCGCGAAGCGCTGGGCGACGGCGTAAACTTCGTCGAGGCTCTTGCCCGCAGCGGCGGCGGCACCTGCTATTTTGTAGGTGGGAATGCAGCCCACGAGACCCCGCCGGTCGTCGGAGTTCTCCCGGGGAGCGTTGGCTATGTCCTCCTGGGTCACCAATTTTTTCACCTTCAGGCCGGCCTGCTCGGTCTGCTTCATCGCCATGTTCCCGGCCAACATGTCGCCCGCGTGGTTCAGCACGACGAAGAGAACCCCTTTGCCTTTGTCGGCCAGCTTCAGGGCGTCGAGACAAGCCTGGGGGCTCGGGGCCGCGAAGATGTCTCCCACCACCGAGACGTCCAGCATTCCCTCTCCTACGAACCCGGAGAGCGCCGGCTCGTGTCCCGCGCCTCCCAGAGTGACGATTGTCACGCGGTCGGCCTGAGACAGTTTTTTGTTGACGACGGTGTTGTGGAGCTTCAGTTCGACAAGATCTTCGTTAGCGAGGGCAAAACCTTCCAACAGTTCCTTGGTGAGATCGACGGGGTTGTTCATGAACTTTTTCATTTTCACGTAAATCGCCTCCCTATAGATGTGTTTGCATAGACTACAGTTTGAAACGAATCGTGCCCACTACCCGACGTACTCGAACAGATTCTCCTTTCTGACCTCCTTTCATAATGGGACATTGGGTGTTCTATTTTTTGAATCGACTAAAGAGAACAAATCTCTTTGCAGAGCTCGCAAATCCCGCTCCAAGAATTTAAACAACGATTTCACGTTCACATCTTCGTACTCATGTACAACTTTATTCCGAAACGCTGAGATACCATGCCAGGATATATGTGAGTTTAAATATTGCGTTTCGGCAGATATATTTTTTACTCCGTCGCCGACTTGCTGCAAACAAAAGGAAACAGCGTATTGCGTTTTTTTATCCTCACTGAAATCTTCGAAGTTCATACCATCAACGTAGCTCAGAGCTTTTTCTATGTAATTCAACATATTCGTTATGTTTTTTTGATCGCGTTCATTCATAGATGACGATTCCCTCATTTTCGATATTACGGGCAATAGGGGAATTAGGAACGATCTCGCAGGTCTCGAACATCTCGACTCTTGTATCCGGCAGAACTTCAGTTACATCATAAAGCAACTCATAAAAAGGAAGCCCTAAAATTTCGCCTCCTGTGTCCACTACTAGATCTACGTCGCTTCCTCTTGAGGCGTCTCCGCGGGCAATAGACCCAAAGAGAACGACTTGACGCACGAGTGCCGCCTTTTGGAAGACAGGTTTCAACCGTCGCTTGACTTCATCAATCGTTAATTCCATTATCTCCAAGCAGACCTCCTCACTCTGCGGTATCGTCAAAACATCCGCAGCCGTAGAAAAAAGCTTATCGCTATGACCGACATGCCCAGCCTCGCCCAAAGAACAATTTTAGACAGAACGTTTGCTTTCTATTCTATCACTGTTACTCCAATGCAGAAAATTAAAAAAACACGGGCGACGAACTCGGCTCTGCGGTCAAGAGGCAGCGGCGTGCCCCCCCGGCGGAGTCAAAAACACCAGGCATATGGAGAGAAGGACAAAAGCTAAGCGCGGGAGCCAGATTCTTAGAACTGTCTCTTGGCGGCGAACGAAACGCAAAACGAAAAACTTGCCCAAGCTCGACGCGGGAATCAGCATACATATGAGACAAAATCCCCATGCCAAATAAATCCGAAGAAGGCTTCCTTTGAAAAAAATCACGTCGGCATTTTTCGGTCGTCGGTAACCACGTGCGTAGTCGTAGGCGGTATATCCTTTGCGATCCTTCATTTTCGTGTCGGCTCCGGCGTCGATCAGATTTTTTACCGTTTCGGAAAAAGCGCTGCCGGCCGCTTGCATCAGCGGGCTCATACCTGCCGCGTCTCGTTGGTCGATGGAAGTGCCGTACTCTTGCAGGATTTTAATCGTATCTCGATCTATTTCGTTACGACGAGCGGCGTAATGCCAGATCGTCCCGCCTTTTCCATCGACGGCCTGCGGGGCCGCGCCGGAACGCAGCAAAAAACGCAGAGCAGCCGCCGAGACGCCGCACCGCACGGCAAGCAGGAAAGACGTTTGCCCTGCCTCGTTGGCCGCGTTGACGTCGACACCGCTCTCTCCGGCGACAATGGCTGCTTTGACCTGTTCAAGGGTCCCTTTACGGCAAAGTTCCGTAAAGTTCGCAGCATCGGCAAATGCCAAAGAAAACGAAGAAAGCAAAAAAAACGAAACTGTAAAGAACGCTGTCGGATTTGGATAATGTTTCCATCGTCCGCCGTTTTTCATTCTTTACATCCCGCAGCCAGGCCCTCGAAGAAGAGAGCCAAGCTGACGGCTCCAGGGTCGGGAGTGCCCAGGGTGCGTTCTTTGTAGTTTTTGGCCCTGCCGAAGCGGGCAACGAAATTTTCGGTGGCCTTCGCTCCTTTTTGGGCGGCGGAGGACGCAGCCGCGAGAATTGTTTCGATGGAATCCTCCACGTCGGCGCTTTCCACAGCGGGTATAAGGACGTCCATCAAAGTTTTGTCGCCGATTTTCGCGTTGGTGACGCTTCGCATTTCTTCAAGAGCAGACGAAAACATGCGTTTGAGCGAAGGCGGGTCGATCTCCGCAGAGTCCCCAAGAGGAAGGGCAAGGCCGCCGATGAAAGTTCCCCACAAAGGAGCCGCGGCTCCTCCGCTAACGGCCAGCACGGCGTTACCCAGTTCAGTCAAAAAGGTCTTCGGGCCGGCGTCGTCCCACGCGGCGGTTCCGTGTTCGATCACGAGGGCTATTTTCCTGATCGTCACGCCGTGGTCACCGTCGCCGAAGCGGGCGTCGAGCTCGGAAAGTTCGTCGGACTTCTCCTGCAAAAGACGGCTTGCCTCCAAGAGCATCGTTTTCAGCCGCGCTTTGTCCAGTGTTGTCTTGTCGGTCGGCATTTTCATCCCTTTCCTTTCATCTCTTTCTGACGGTACAACGCCGTCTGCATAAAAAGCTTTTTTGAAATTATATAGCATTCGCCTCAAAAAAGTAGATGGTGCATTCTCTTGTCCATGGCGCTACGTCAA
>JAISWV010000254.1 GCA_031270755.1 Synergistaceae bacterium | reverse complement strand
CCCGACCCGACAACGAATCGCCCGCTTTCGCCGCGTCGGCACTTCCCGCGCCGGAAGACCGTCGGCAAACCCTGGAGCTGCCGGACGCCGGCGCCCAGAGCCGCGATCTCGACCTTTTTCGGAGGTGAAAAATTGAAATCTCATACGTTCCGCTATTTTCTGCCGCCCCGCCTCATTCTCGTTTTCATTCTCTTTTTCGGCGCCGGTTGGGCTTACGCGTCCTCCGAGTTTTTCGAGCTTTGCGCCGACGGAAGCCCTGAAGCGGTAGCGGAAGCCATTGCCGGATGGGCCGACGTCAACGAACCCGACGAAAACGGTTTGACGCCCCTGATGTTGGTGGTCAGCGTGAACCGCCCGGAAATTGTCGAGGTCCTGCTGCAGGCCTCCGTCGACGTCAACGCTCAGGACGGAGACGGTTGGACCGCCTTGATGTGGTCCACGATAAAGTCGGACGTCTCCATCGTGGAAAAATTGATCGCCGCCTCGGCCGACTTGGACATTCAGGCGTCCCGGTACATGACGGCTCTTCTGTCCTCCGTGCTGGAAAACCGGGAAGACGTGTCGAAACTTTTGATAGAGTCGGGAGCTTACGTGGACACGCGCAATGAAGAAGGCGTCACGCCTTTGATGCTGGCCGCCGGCAAGGGAAGCATCGGCACGGTCAATGCGCTCCTCGCCGCCGGAGCCTCCACGAACGCCGAAGACGGGGCCGGCTGGACGGCGCTTTTGTGGTCCACGGTCAGCGGAGACCTTCAAATCGCCGAGGCCCTCGTGACGGCTTCGGCCGACGTGAACGTCCCGGACCGCGATGGAATTACGCCCGTGATGTCCGCCGCCTACCGGGGGCATATCGACTTGCTTTCTTTCTTGATCCGCTCGGGAGGAGACGTCGATGCCACCACCGTCGACGACGCCACCGCCCTGTCTTTGGCCTGCGAATCCGGGGACGCGGAGATCGTGAGGACGTTGATCGCCGCAGGCGCGAAACTCGAAGCCCGGGACCGCGACGGGCTCACACCCTTGATAGCCGCCGCGCGGAAGGGCGCGGTTCTCGTCGTCGACGCGCTGGTCGAGGCGGGGGCGAATTTGAACGCGAAGGACGGCGACGGCTGGACAGCGCTGCGATACGCCACGGAGTTCGGCAACGAGGAAGCGGCAGAACTTTTGATCCAAAAGGGAGCGAAATGAAGCGGCTTGCGTAGAGGAGCCGCGTTCAAGAACAATTTGTTCTTTCAGATCCGTCTTCTTTCGGGGTCTCAATTGAAAATTGACGATATCAAGGACCACGTCGAAAGAATGGAAACGCTGCGGCACTACGCGGATACGCACCAAAACACGCGAAAGTTTTACGGTGCCGTAGCGGGAGCGATAATTAACGACTATGTGAAAAAATATGCGTTGAAAATTGATTTTTTGTGGTTTCTCAGTCTGGAGACACCATGAAAATCGATATACCGAAAGGATTCAAACCACGAGCGTGGTAACAGTCGTTCAATTTAGCCGGTCATGATCAGAGATCACAACAAGCAATGAAAATAGACACGAATCTCTTTTCGCAGGAATGCCGAAAGGCGGCGACGGCTGGACGGCGTTGCGCTGGAGAATATGAATACGTGTTTCATGTTCTTATTTTTGCGCGTCAGCACCATCGTTTCGTCTCCCATTGGATTTACTTTTCAGCGTGTCGAGCTGCGTTTTCACCAGTTCGAGCATAGCGTTATATGCGCCTTTCCTGGGGTAGTCCAGAGGCGTCAAAATCTCCAGGGCCTCCTCGAGAAGAGCCTTCGCCCCGGCATCGTCGCCCATGTCCGTCCGCAACACCCCTCCATAAGCGAGGGACGTCGCCAAGTGGAACCGCGAGTCCACGTTTTCCGTATCCCTGGCCAGCAGGGTCCTCTTTACCTCGATCGCCTCCCGGCTATGGATATCCGCCGACGCCAGCCGGCCCAATCCCGTTTCCAGCATCGTGGCGTTGTCGAGTTCTCCTCCGTAGAGGAAGAGTGTGTTCAGGTTGTCCGGGTCCATTCCGCGTAAATTCTCATAGGAGGCAAGAGCTTTTTCAGACCAAGCGGCGGCGGCCTCCATGTTCCCCTGAAGCCTGAAAAAGTGGCTGAACGAGGCGGACAACTCCGCGATTTTTTCGATATAGTAAGGCTCCCCGTTCATCTGTGGAAAGCGCAGAAACAGCTCTTCCCATGTCTTCGCGCTTTCCGTGAGGAAGGGCAGGGCGGCCTGAAGCTCGCCCTCGACAACATATCTCGCCCCGAGGGTCGAAAGAGCGTCGGCCAATTGCGCTCGCGCCGCGCCCGCGCCGGGGTTGCGCCCGACAAAACCGCGCGCCGCCTCTAGGCTTTTTCGGTAATGGCTTTTCGTTTTTTCCGGATCGTCATCGACCCAGAGAGCGCCGACTTGACGCAGCACCTGATCGTAAAGCTCGAAATACAATTCGTTATCGGGCTCGGCGGAATGGAGCCGTTCCAGGACATCGAGGGCCTCCATGCGTATTCGCCTGTTTTTCGCCTCGTTTCCGGCCATTCGGGCAGTTGTGGCTCTGTCCATCAGATATTTCGCCCTTGAATAGTCGATCTCCCGGTTACGCACGCCCCACCTGTCGTAGTAGCCCTGTATCCGCTCGCTTATGGCCAGCCGCGCGCGAATGGGAATATAGTCGAACGCCTCGTCGGCCATGTCGAAGGTGAGGAAGCGTATCAGGCTTTCGGCTTCCAGTCTCTGTTCGGTCGCCCTCCGCTCGGCGGAGACCGCCCACAGGGCCAAAACCGCCATCAGGGCGAGAACGGCGAGAGTTCCCGCCAGCGCCTGCATGACAAGTCGCCTCGTGGCCCGCAGGTGTCTGCGGTAGAGGTCCGGGTAATCGACTTGCAGAAGGCGCGCCAGGATTTTTATGAACGCCTCTTCCCGCGTGCCGTCCGAGAGCGTTACGCCGAGAATCGAGTGAGGAAGAACAGAGGGATAGCATTGCTGTTCGCGTTCGTTCCGCGGCTCGGGCGTTCCTTCGATGATGAAAGGGAGGATGTTTTCCCCCCTTGCGTTCTCCAGAAACCAGCGCACTTCATCCGCCACATAAGGAGATTCGGCGCTTCTCGGCGAACAAACGACGATAAGAAAACGAGAATTTTCCAGGTTGCGGGACAGCCCTTCGCCGAGAGAGGCATGGGAGCCCAAGTCTGTTTTGTCCCGAAAGACTTTCAGGCGTTTGGGCAGGTTCTGAATGCCGGTTATTGCCGGAATTCGGTATCTCTCCAGACGGCGTTGCAGCCAGGAAGCGTATTTCTCGTCGGCCCCGCCCCGCTTGTAGCTTATGAAAGCATAATATTTATACGTCACTGACGTGCCTCCCCGAACATTTTGGCGAGCTGGCCGCGGCCGTATCCGGCTTTCATCGAGCGCAGCAGTTTTTTCAAGTCCCGGTGTTCTCCGATCACCAACATCGTATCGGCCACGCCGTCCTCCACACCGCTCAAAACAAAACCGGAGACGCCCGCCTGGTTCGTGATGGGTATTTTATAGTATCCCTCGCTTCTTTTCTCGCGTTCTCCGATGGTGTGCCCCTGAGCGGCCATTTCTTTCTCCATCTCGTCCGCCAACGCCTCGGAGTCCTCCCCGTCCGCCATCGTTTCCACGTTGACCAGGAGGATCGCCGCGTTACCCGGCGACGTGATCGTCACCCCGCCCGCACCGTCGTCTTCCGTTTCCCAGCCCGTGGGGACGTCGGCCGAGAAATGCCCGAAATCCCCGGCGGCCAGCATGGCGACAGTTTCCTCGATGCCGGGGTGTTCGCCCCTGATCTTGACTGAGGCAAGCACGCCCGCAAGTTCCGGGTGTCCGCCTATAGCCATCCAAAGGAGCCCGGTACCGTTCTCCGCCCATGCGCAAAGGCGGCCCAATTTCCCCTCGGGAGTCCTGTACGTAAACGCGTACCGCCCGCCTTCGGTCTCCCTGGGCGGGGTGCCCTTATGGGCGTCCGCGATGACCTCGGCGTAGGTTTTCGAGTCCACTCCTTTCGCGTCGTCCTCGGACACCATCACGGCGACCACGGCGGCGCTGCCCGGCGACGCCGCCATGACCGCTCCGTCCTCTTTTTCCTCCGTGACCTGCCAATCGTCCGGCACGTCGAGAGAGATATTTTCGAAATTTTTGAGGGCAGCCTCCGTTAACGTAAAAAATGAAAGGACGAGGGTAAGGCTTATGGAGGAGATGATAAAAATTTTCCGGTGCGTCATATCGTTTCCCCCCGGTTCATACCGTTGTTTCTCAATTTTGCGCGTCAGCACCATCGCTTCGTCTCCGATTGGATTTACTTTTCAGCGTGTCGAGCTGCGTTTTCACCAGTCCGAGCATAGCGTTACAAGCGCCTTTCCTGGGATAGTCCAGAGGCGTCAAAATCTCCAGGGCCTCCTCGAGAAGAGCCTTCGCCCCGGCATCGTCGCCTATGTCCGCCCGCAACACTCCTCCATAAGCAAGGGACGTCGCCAAGTGGAACCGCGAGTCCACGTTTTCCGTGTCCCTGGCCAGCAGGGTTCTCTTTACCTCGATCGCCTCCCGGCTATGGAGATCCGCCTCCACCAAGATAAACCTCGACTTAACAATGACTTATGTCAGTTATACTCACGGCCCAAAACATTTGCCAAGGGCTTGGGCTGCTTTGCGCAGGGAGTTTTCGCTTTCTGGCAAAGCTATCCGCTCTTGAGTATAGTTTTTAAAAATGGCTTTCTCACAGACTCGAGAAAGCCATTTATTTTTTTCTGAGAAAAGAAACGGGTCTTTCGGCACTGCAACTTTTTCGGCTCAAAACCCGACCCCGACTCTAACCGTTTTTAAGCCGGTTCAATTCCGCTTCAATGTCCGCGCCTGTTGCCCCTACATACTTCTTAGCGAGGGAATCCGCCTCGCCTGTCACTGGAGCGTAAAGTTCCGACTTCGACTGCGCCTCATCCAGCATCCGGTTCGCTTTTTCTTCCATGTCGCTGAATTTAGCGCCGACATCCGAAGCCTTGCTCAAAGGGTCGCCGAGCCTGTTCAGTCTCTCGGTCGTTTTTGCTACCGTCATCGTGGATTTAATCTGCGCTTTGCGCCCTTCAAGGGTTTGGATATCCTCGACGAGTTTATCGTGCATTTGCCTTATGTGCGTAGCATTCTCCACGGCAATTTTTTTGTTGTTTTCGAGAGGCGCGCGCTTTTCTTCCAGCTCCATATATTTTTTGATGAAAACCTTCGCGTCCCCATCATTTCCGGCATCCACCGCTTTCTTTGCAAGATTGCGGTATTTTCTGATTTCCTCTTCGTTCTCGTCATATTGCCGCGAACACCGCTTTTCCACCGCCATTACGCTGGCGGTTTCCTGTTTGACCTCGGCGAGGTTCTCCTTCAAATCGATCTGGTATTGGTCGATCATTTTCGCCGGGTCCTCGCATTTGTCAAGCAGCGCGTTGATGTTTGCCCTCATGATGGTGCTGAACCTTTCCAAGATACTCATCTTTTTCTCCT
>JAISWV010000096.1 GCA_031270755.1 Synergistaceae bacterium | reverse complement strand
TCGAGACTATCGCCGCTCTTGTTTTGTATTTGTCAATAGGGTGAAAGGAGGATACAGGGTTCACGATGTTTTCGTATCTTTTTACTTCTACGATGCTTCTCTTGTTGCCAGCGGTGCTTCTTGCGGGGTGGGCGCAGTTGAGGGTGAAATCCGCTTTCGAACAATACAGCCGCGTGGGAACACGGCAGGGTGTGACGGCGGATCGGGTGGCGAGGATGCTTTTAGATCGTTTCGGGTTGACCGATGTTCCTGTGAAGCGAGTGGCGGGACAGCTGACGGACCATTACGACCCGCGCCGTAAAACTCTCAGTCTTTCGGACTCCGTTTACGGCAGCGCCAGTATCGCAGCAATCGGCGTGGCGGCCCACGAGGTAGGACACGCGATACAGGACGGCACGGGTTACGCGCCTCTGGCGATCCGCAACAACATCGTCCCGGTGGTCAACATAGGATCTGCCATGGCCATGCCGCTTTTTTTCTTGGGATTTTTCTTTGGCCCCGGGTTGATGGATATCGGAATCCTTTTGTTTCTGGGGGTGGTGATTTTTCATTTGATCACGCTGCCGGTGGAGTTCGACGCCAGCTCCAGGGCCGTGGCCGTCCTGGGGCAGACGGGAGCTTTGGGGAGCGATGAGCTGCGCGGAGCCCGCTCGGTTCTGAACGCCGCCGCCTGGACGTACGTCGCGGCGACCTTGATGGCCGTCATGCAGTTGGTGAGGCTTTTGGCTTTGAGGAATTCCCGCGACTGAACACGTTTTACGCGCTTGCGTTTCATGCACTTGAGTTGCGGCGGGTCTTGCGGCCTGCCGGGGGGTAGGAAAAACGTTTTCGCTTATTGGGGGAGGGGAATGATGATGCAAGACGTCGTCAAAGAGTTGAGGAAAAATTACGAAAGAGGGTTCGGTTTTCTGTTCCAGCAGATCGAGGAAGCGCCGGACGAAGCATGGAAGGCCCAAGCGGGGAAATGGTATTATTGGCAGCACCTTTACCACGCCTTTGTCTGTATCGATTTCTTCATCCTTCCCGCGGGAGGGAGCGTGGACCTAGGTCCTGGTTCTCTCGACGTCGCCATGTTCAAAGAATCTCCCAAGGAAGTTCTCTCCAAAGACGCCGTCCGCGAATTCGGCAAGGCCAAAAAAGCCCAGGCGGACGCGTGGCTCGATAAACTTGCGGACGAAGACCTCGCCCAAAAGCACGAGGGCTCTTCCTCGAGAAGGAATATGGACGTGACCAACGGGATGGTTTTGTCCAACATGATCGCCCACAATTTCTATCACGTGGGCTGCAACGACACCGTTCTTCGCGAAAACGGGCACCTGGGCGTCTATTGAGGGCAAAAACACCCGCGCCGCAGTCGCCATCATAGGCAGCACCAAAACGATCAGGTTTTCCCGTCGCGGACGCGGGGCGGGGGACCTGATTTTATGATTCATGACGTGTCCATATCAATCGCCGCCTCTAAATGATAAAGAATCACCACGCAGGTTGACGGGTATTGAGATTTTAACCGCCAGACGGCTTCTTTACTGCCGACCTCAATTAATTTCTCAGCGCTATGAATGCCGACAGAGTGAAGTTTCTTTTCCATCGTTTTTCCGAGGTTGAGCATTGTAATCGCGGTCATAATTTAATCTCCTTCAAAGTTCATCAGTTCGCTTGCCTTTTTCAAAACCATGTATAATTCGAGTCGGGAGTCGCATTCATTCTTTACGTTGTCGACATTGGTTTTATGATATGAAAGGAAGGAGGCCAGAATCTGTCATGAATATCAGAGCTGTCAAAATCGAGGACGCGGCGGATATGAATCGGCTTCGCACAATGGACGGCGTTCGAGAAAACATTCTTGGCATGATAAGCGAGCGCGTAACGGACACGGAGGCGTTTATCAGGAATCTCTCATCCAACGACCACATGTTGGTCGCGGAAATCGATGGCAGCGTTGTGGGCGGTGTGGTGCTTATGATTTCAAAAATGCCGCGCGAGAGCCGAACTGCGGGTCTGGGTATCATGGTTCACGCGGACCACCAAAGGCAGGGAGTGGGACGGGCCTTGATGGCCGCCGTTCTCGACCTGGCCGACAACTGGCTGATGCTGAAAAGAGTCGAGCTCAGCGTTTTTGTCGACAACAATCCGGCTGTCGCGCTTTACCAGAGCATGGGTTTTGTCGTCGAAGGGACCAAAAAATTCGCCGCAATCCGAAACGGCGTGTACATGGACGAGTATCTGATGGCCCGTTACCGGATGTGAAACAGCCCGGGGACGCCTTTAAATTCGAGCGCATCGAGTAATAATTCCTCAGCTAACATTACTATCCCTGCTCCTCCTTTTAACCGGCCACTGGTTACTTTAGTCAAGTATATACCTCAAAATTCTTTTTAGCCTCCTTGAAAATCTCATGCGCTCCTTTTCGTTTTATCGTAGTTTTATCGTTTTATCGGTTTATTCCCGTAGGGACGAACGAACTTCAGGGCGCGGTGGGAAGGCCCTGGCCCTCTCTGTCGTGATGGGTTATGATAAGCTTGTGAAGGTGATGTCAGGGGCCGCATTTGGGGCGGACCCGACGGAGAAAAAGTGTGTTTTTGCCGAACGAAGAGGGGTCGTTTCGTATGACATTTGTCTGGGAGTCCGTTGTTTCCGCGCTGTCTTTGTCTATGGACGCGTTTGCCGTGGCGCTTTGCATCGGAGCTTGTGCGGTGGGGGGAACGTATCGCACCGCTTTGAGGATGGGAACGGCCTGCGGGGCATTTCAATTTTTCATGCCGCTTGTCGGTTGGCTCTTGGGGACCTACAGCCTCGACTACATTGCCTCCCTCGACCATTGGGCGGCTTTCGGCCTTCTGGCCCTGGTGGGTGGGGACATGATACGCAGTTCTTTCGCTCCCCAGGAAGTCCGTGATACCGCGCCAATGACGACGGCGATGCTTCTTTACCTGGCGTTGGCGACGTCCATCGACGCTCTGGCCGTGGGGGCCAGTTTCGCAATGGTGGGCAAGCCCGCTTTGTGGCTGGCCGCCGTCGCCGGCTTGTCCACCGCGGCTCTCTGTTTCGGAGGGGTGCAGGCTGGGCGTTTGGCGGGCTCCAAGCTGGGCAAGCGAGTGGAATTTGTGGGAGGGGCGCTCTTATGCCTGATCGGCTTCAACATTCTGCGGGCGCATCTCTGGAGTTGACGCGACGCTCTGGGGCGCTTTGCTACGCTTATATCCTCCGCTGCGATGACGACACGTTTTACGCGGGGTGGACCAACGACTTGAGAAAAAGAATGAAGGCCCACAACGAAGGCAGAGGCGGCCGCTACACCCGAGCCCGCCGCCCCGTGGAGCTGGTGCACTATGAAGAATTCGCCTCCAAGAGCGAGGCCATGAGCCGCGAACAGGCGATCAAAAAAATGACCCGGGCAGCGAAGCGACGCCTAATCGAAAGCGCGTCTCTTTCCCTTTGAACCTCTTTCCCCTTGGAAAGAAACGGGCCCGTTTGCCCTCGTCCAACGTAGGGGCGGATATTGGATATTCTCCGCCTGCGATTAACGGAACCCCGCCCGCAATTAACGGGAATCCGCTGGGTGAAGGTCCAGCGGGCTCGATCGAGAACTTTTTGCGGGAGTGCTGTATAATCTGCGTGTCGCGCTTTATTATTTTATTTTTTTCTATTATAGAAAATTCGGAGTCCGAGGTGTACACAATGAAACTGATGAAGCGAAAATGGGGAGTATGGCTGATCGTGTCGTTTTTCTTTTTCTTGAGTGCGGATAACGCATGGGCGGGGCTGCCGCGGCTTTTCGCCAGCGTGAGAGGAACGCGGCCCGAGGACTCGCCGCCCTCCTCGTCGTGGAACGACGATGTGAAAACTATCTTTTTCACCACGGCGGAGGAGGGAACGCCTCTGCAGATGCGGGATTTGTTGAAAAACGGCGCCAAGATCGACGAGAGAGACGGCGAAGGGAACACGGCGCTGATATTGGCCGCGGCGGCCAACCCCAACCCCGAGATGATCCAAGTCTTGATCGAGGCCAAAGCCGACGTGCACGCCCGAAACGAGAACGAGCTGAACCCGATGATGGCGGCCGCGGAGGGAAACACGAACCCGGCCGTCGCCGCCGAGTTGGTGAAGGCGGGGGCCAGCCTCGACGAAAGAGGGACGAGCCAGACGACGCCCTTGCTTTCCTCCGTTTTCGTCAACCCCAATCCCGCGGTTATCTTGGAGTTGATCCGCCTGGGGGCCGACGTCAACCTTACCAATAAAGACGGCACGACGCCCTTGATGGCGGCGTGTTTCGAAAACCGCGGCCCGGAGGTCATCGAGGCTTTGCTGAAGGCCGGAGCGGACGTCGACGCGAAAAACCTCAGCGGAAGCACGGCTTTGGCGTTCGCCGCCGGGATGTCCAACGATCTCAAGTCGATCGACCTTTTGATCGCGGCGGGGGCAGACGTCAATGCGCCCAACAACCGAGGGCAGACGCCGCTCCACTACGCGATGCGGGGGGAGGGCAAATCGGGAGTCGTATCCCTGCTCATCGAGGCCGGGGCGGACGTCAACGTCTCGGACGAAAACGGAACGACGCCCTTGATAGCCGCGGCTCGGGGGAGAGTTGACGCCAAGACGGTCAAACTCTTGCGCGACGCCGGCGCGAAGCTGGACGCAAAAGACAGAGAAGGGCGAACGGCCCTGGACATCGCGAAGCAGACGAAAGGCGCAGTGGAGTTGTACGACTAGCAGATCTTTTATCGGGGCCACCATAAATACCCGTCACAGATTCTTCTGGATTTGCTTGACACGATGAACAAAAGCTCGGGGGACGACAACCGTTCGCAC
>JAISWV010000082.1 GCA_031270755.1 Synergistaceae bacterium | reverse complement strand
CGATGCTGCCTATGGGAATACCGGGAGGCAAAAATTCGCCGATGAGGGCGGTGCTCACCTTCATGCCGATCTCTATGCCGCGTCCCTCGGGAATATACGTCAACAAAACGGAGCCGTCGCCGTCTCCCATCACGATCCCCAGCTCGCGGGTTTCTTCGATGACCACAGGAATCACCAAGGCCGACGACGTCAAAAGCTCGACCCAGGAGGAAAAAGTGCTGACGGAACTCACGCGGCCCACTAAGAACCCGTTCTGAAACACGGGCAAGCCCATGATGACGCCGTGGTTGAATCCCTTGTCTATCCTGAACTCGTTCCACCAGGAATGAGGTTCGCGCAGCGTCACCCGAGCGTCTTCCATGCGCGCGTCCAGCTCCGCTTTGATCTGCTCTGCCACGAGAACGGAATTCGTGATCTGCAGCTTGGCGTTTTCGTCCCTCAATGTCTCCAACTGCCGCGTCAGGTCGTTTTTATCCTGCGCCCAGCGGTAGAGATCCCGCAGAAACTCCCGAGAGACCACGGCAGGGTATTCGGGAACCGACAAAACGGTCCCCACCAAGTCCACGACGCTCCTCAAAACACCCAAGTTCGGCGAGGCCCCCAGCAAAAAAAGCCCCACGATCAGGGCGACGATCCCGTGTATCCACTCCAGGGTCAAGCGCTTGTCGACCATGATTCGTCAGCCTGCTTTACCGGGCTCCCCGCTCCACGGACATCAAAACCCGTTTCATCGCCCCCAGGTTGTCCAGAATTTTGCCCACCCCCAAGGCAACCGAAAACAAGGGGTTCTCCGCGACCATGACAGGAGTGTTGATGGCCCTGGAAAGCCGTTCGGCAAAGCCCTTCATGAGCGCCACGCCTCCGGAAAGCACCACGCCTTGGTCCACGATGTCCTTGGCCAGCTCGGGAGGCGTTTTTTCCAACGCCACCTTGACCATGTCCTCGATGCGCAAAAAAATGGGATCCAGCGCCTCGCGGATTTCCACGGAGGACACCGTGTCGATCTTGGGCAGCCCGTCCGTCAAGTCGCGCCCTTTGACGGCCATCTCCAGCTCGGGCGAGAGGGGCAGGGCGGAGCCAATGGTGTTTTTGACCTCCTCCGCCGTCGTCTCTCCGATGAAGAGGGCATAGCGCTGACGCAGCATGGCGATGATGGCGTTGTCCATGTCCTTGCCCGCCGTGCGGAGAGAGCTCGTCACCACGATCCCCCCCAGGGAGATGACCGACACCTCGCTGGTGCCTCCGCCGATGTCGATGATCATGCACCCCCGGGGCTCGCTGATGGGCAAGCCCACCCCCAGAGCCGCCGATATCGGCTCGTCCACCACATAGGCCTCGCTAGCCCCGGCCCCCAAGGTCGCGTCGATGACGGCCTTGCGCTCCACCTCCGTGACCTCGGCGGGGACCGATATCACCACCCGAGGGTGGGACATGAAGGACTTGCCGCCATTGGCCTTGCGCAGACAATAGCGAATGAGCTCCTCGGTCATGTCGAAATTGGCGATGACGCCGTCCTGCAGGGGCCATATCGCCTCGACCCCGGCGGGCACTTTGCCGACCATGGATTTCGCGTCGCGCCCCACCGCGATGACCTCCAGCCCTCCGCCCCGGGGCAGCTTGCGCACAGCCACAGTAGAGGGCTCGCTGATGACGATGCCCTCGTCTTTGACGTACACGACGATATTGGTGGTCCCCAAATCTATACCAACGTCAAGCCCCAAAATTCCGGAAAGGTACTTGAACATCCCTTCTCATCACCTGCGTTCTCGAATCTGTCGTTTCATATTTTATGCTTCATGGCCAAAAGGGATTGGTCTTGCGCTCCTGTCCTATGGTCGTACCGGGCCCGTGACCGGGAAAGACCGGCAGATCGTCCGGCAGCGCCGCCAGTTTTTTAAGGGACGTCAAGAGCGTACCGTAGTCGCCTCCCGGCAGGTCCGTTCTTCCCACGCTTTGCGCGAACAGCGTGTCTCCCGAGGCCAGAATGCTGTTTTCCCCTTGGCGTACAAGATAGCACACGCTGCCCCGCGTATGCCCGGGGGTGGCCATCACGCCGATCTCCAAATTGCCCACGGCGAAAACGTCGCCGTCCTTCACCGTCTTGAAGGTCTCGACGCCCGAGCACTCCATCCCCAAAACCCGCTGCATCTCCTCGGGGGGGTGTCTCAAAAGAGGCGCGTCCTCGGGTGCGATGTAAATCTCGCCCTTCACCAGGGGGACGAATTTTTCGATCCCCGCTGTGTGGTCCAAATGTCCATGAGTCAAAAGAACCGCCTTCAGGGTCAGGCGATGACGTTCCATGTATTCGAGAACCTCTCCCACGTCTCCTCCTGGATCCACGAAAAAGGCCGACCCCTCGTCATCGAAAAAAAGATAGCCGTTGGTCCAAAGTCCCCCCAAAGGAAAGCGTCGACAATGCAGACCGTTCGCCTCTCGATTCACAACCACTTCACCCTTCCCATTATCGCTTGTTTCGCAGCGTATTTCATTTTCGCCGCTTATTTTATGGCCTTACGCGTGTCCAAAATCAACGTGACGGGACCGTCGTTGACGATCTCCACTCTCATGTGAGTCTGAAATATTCCGCATTCCGTTTCGATGCCGCGAAGTCTCATCCGTTCCACAAAATATTCGTAAAGACGATTTCCCTCCCCGGCCGGGGCCGCCTCCACGAAAGAAGGGCGCCTGCCTTTCCGGCAGTCGCCGTAAAGGGTAAACTGCGAAACCACCAAGGCACCGCCCCCCGCTTCCAGGAGGGATCGGTTCATCTTCCCCTCGCCGTCCTCAAAGATCCTCAGGTTCGCTATTTTATCGGCCAGCCATTCGGCGTCCTCTTCGGAGTCTCCCACTCCAACGCCCAACAGTATACACAATCCCCCGCCGATCTTGCCGACGGTTTTTCCGTCCACCGCCACGGCGGATTGGGCGACCCTCTGTACCACTGCGCGCATTTTACGTATTTGTCCCGCTTTCTATATTTTATTCCGGAAGCCGGGGCTCCCCCGGCTCAACCTCGGCTCACTTCCATCATCCCTTTGACGCCGTTCAATTTTCCCGTGATCTCATAGAGGTGCTCCAGATTCTTTACCCTCAATTCTACCTTGATACGCACCAAACTGTTGTCGACGATCGAGACCTTCATTCCGTGAATGCTCCCGTTGGCCTGTCCGATGACCTGGGCTACGTCGCGCACCAAATTTCCCCTGTCCACGGCCTCCGCCTTGATCCGCGTCGTGTAGGATTTCCCCGAGCCCGACGAAGAACTCCAGCTCACCTGGACGACGCGCCCCATCCGGGCGTTCAAGATGTTGGGACAGTCGATTCTGTGGACGGTGATCCCCCGGACCCGTGTGGAGTAGCCCACGATGGCGTCCCCCGGGACGGGCTCGCAGCAGTTGGCTCTCACCACCTGGACGCCCTCGTACCCCTCCACGAGGATGTCCAGGTCGGCTCTTTTGGGCAGGGCGTGGCGGGTGAGAAAAGACTCCAGGTCGTCGGAGGGATTGCGCTGGAGAGAGAGCTGAAGGTGAGCTAAAGCCAATTTTTGCGCCACGGTGCTGGGACCCGCCGTACCCGATCCGATGGCCACCAGCAGGTCCTCTTTTCCCATCAGCCCCATGTCCTTGGCCACTTTATTGAGGGAAGGGGAAAATTTCTCCGCGTCCTCCGTGGAGACGCCCCGTTTTTTCAACTCTCTTTCAAGGGATTCCCATCCCCGGGTCAGTTTCTCCTCCCGGTCCGTCTTTTCGCTCTGCCGGAAGTAGTTGCGTATCTTGCCCCGGGTTTTGGTGCTCTTGACGATCTTCATCCAATCTCGGGAAGGGGTGCCTTGGGGGGAGGTGATGACCTTGACGATGTCCCCGTTTTTGACCTCCGTGCTCAAGGGAACGATGCGGTTGTTGATCATCGCGCCCACGCAGTGGTTGCCCACCTCGGTGTGCACGGCGTAGGCGAAGTCGATGGTCGTGGCCCCCTTGGGCAGCACCAAGGCCTTGCCCTGAGGCGTGAAAACGTAAACGTCGGAGGTCAGAACGTCGCTCTTCAGCAGCTCCAAAAATTCCTCCGGGTCGTGTCCCCCCTCCTGGTCCCCCTCCAGGGCCTGACGCACCCACATCAGCTTCGCGTCCAGGCTGTCGGCCGCGGCTCCCTTCGACTTGTAAAGCCAGTGAGCGGCGATGCCGTACTCAGCCAGACGGTTCATTTCCTTGGTGCGGATCTGAACCTCCATAGGCGCTCCAAAGGCCATGACCGTGGTGTGCAGAGACTGGTACATATTGCTTTTGGGATTTGCAATGTAGTCGTCGAACTGGCCGGGGATGGGAACCCATAGGGAATGGACGATTCCGAGTACCGCGTAACAGGTGGAGAGGTCGTCGACCAGCACCCGTATCGCCAGGATGTCGTAGAGTTCATCGATGGAGATCTTTTTTCTCTCCATTTTTTCGTAGATGCTGTAAAAATGTTTCGCGCGGCCTTTGATCTTGCAGGGGATGCCGTCGTCGGCCAGCCGGGCCTCCAGTTTCTCAATCCCCTTCTGAATGACCTCTTCCTGCTCGGGCAGTTTTCTCCGGACCTTGCGGCGGATTTCGTTGTAGATCTCTGGCTGGAGGTACTTGAACGACAGGTC
>JAISWV010000115.1 GCA_031270755.1 Synergistaceae bacterium | reverse complement strand
CCCGGGAGCGCCCATCTTCGAGGTAGCGGACTACGGAGTGGTGGGGGACGCGCTGAAGATCGTGCCTCTGCTGACGGAGGCCGTGAAGACCGCCATCGGCAAAAAGGCCACAGCCTGACACAATATTGGATATAGGAAGGCTCAGGGGACTGGCGAAGACGCAGTCTGGCTCCATTCCCCTGTGTTTAGATGTGTGCAAGAAAATAACGCGACTCCGAGAGTGAAGGTCCTTCCCGCGAACGTGGAACCGAACATTTTTGACTTCTTGACGGTCATTTGATGAAGGTATAATATTAGGAAACAAACATTTTAGAAAAGAAAGGCGCGAACGAGAAAAGGAGTACGAAACCATGGGGATCGATGACGTTATTAGTCGTGTTTTTGGGTCTTTTACTCTTGCAATTTCAGAAATGATCCAGCGCCTTGGAGGCCAGAAACGCCAGTTTTCAACCTTTTCTTCAGATCGAAAGGCCAAACGGATCACATGGCTCGTTCCTTACCGGTTCGCTGCACATTGCACGGTTCCTTTGTCATCGGTTTTCTACTTATCGTTTGGTTCCCACTTTTCAAATCAAAAAAAATCAAAAAAATACAGGTATCTGGCGGCTGTTGCCGTGGGTGTGTTTTGGGCCGCGCGATACTCACAAAAGATCTGAGAGCGATGTTCCGTTTGTATGGGTTGCCGTTACGGACCTAAAATCAAGCAAACGGAGGGAGGAACATGTATCACAACTGATCCAGAAAGCGCGCGAGGCACAGCTGAAGCTTTCGGTTTCCCGTTTCAGCATCAATCAAATCGGCTCCAACAGCCTCGGCGGGACTCTCGCCAACGGTTTGAACCCGACAGCGACACTGGGCTGCGGCACATGGAGCAACAACAGCTTGAGCGAAAACCTCTGGTTCCATCATCTCGTCAACATCAGCCGCATCGCTTACGAGATTAAAGACGCGCCGAAGCTGACCGACGAGGAGATTTGGAGTCTGACTTGAAGAGAGGGAGCGGGAAGAGTTTTTAGAAACCGAGCTTACGGGAGCGTTTTGCGAATAATGATCTTACGCGAAAAATCATTAGGAACACAACACTTTCCATAATTATATATAAGGAGGGAAAATTTTTATGCTACTTCTATTACCGAGCGGCAGGCGCAAAGAGGGAGGGGAACAGCCCTACATTCCACTTGGTATGTTCAAGCTGAGACTTCCATTCATTCATTTCGAGTGGGAGTTCCCGGAGATGGTCCAGGCAATGGTCGTTTTCATGACCTGCGTCTCGGCGACGGCGTACCTTCAAGATCTGTACGGTCTCACGTGGGGAGCGGCTCTGGCTATTATCTGCGTTCACGATACGTTGTATTTCGTTCAAAATTTGTTGGTGGACCCTATCGTAGGAGGATGGATCACCCCGTCCATCCCGCTTACGACGGCATTTTTGCTCACTTACACGGGAGTTGCGAGGATTGAGGCGCTGGTCTCGCTGCAGCTGGTCCTGGGCATACTGTTCTTGGCGCTGGGAGTGACCGGTATTGCGGGCAAGCTGGTCAAGATGACTCCGAACTCGGTCAAGGCCGGGATCTTGATCGGTGCCGGAATAGCGTCCGTCATCGGGAGGTATGGATTCGCGCCGCTGGCGAGCGGTGGTTTGGGTTTTTACAGATTTCCGTTCTCTTTCACCACGGGCGTTCTGGTGTCCTTCTTCCTTCTGTTTTCAAAAGGGTTTAAAGAAGCCAAGGAAAGCAAGGGGAACTTCTTCATCAATATCATGGCCAAGAGCGGTTTCGTTCCGGCGTTGCTTGTGGCGTTTGCCGTGGGGATGATAACGGGCGAGCTCGACACTCCGGCGTTGACCGAGGGCGGCTGGATTTTCAACCCCTTTGGGCCTGAGGGGCTCCCATGGGTGTGGAATAATTTCTCCATGATGGGGGTCGGCTTTCCTTCAATTAAAATATTGATGTCTGCCATTCCTATGGCGCTTATCGCATACGTTATCGCTTTCGGTGACATCGTAGCGGGCACCGAGTTTTTTAGGGACGCCGGCAGAGTGCGCAAGGATGAAATAATCGATGTCGACCCCAACAGGAGCAACGTGATATGCGGCCTCCGCAACATACTGCAGTCTCTGTTCTGCCCGACCGTGACGATGTCCGGCCCGCTGTGGTCGGCTATGTGTCTCTCGGTGGCGGAGCGCTACAAGACCGGCAAGGAAAACATGTACTCCATATGGGGCGGAGTGTGCACTTTCAACATATTCAAGGTCGTGTGCATCCTGATAATACCTCTGATCGCGTTGATAAGGCCGGTTCTGCCGCTCTCGATGTCTCTCACTCTGATGATTCAGGCGTTCGGTTGCTTCTATGTGGCGTTCAACATGGTGAATGACAACGAGGAGCGCGGGGTCGCCGGCGTCGTGGGCAGCATTCTGGCCGTTGCCGGACCTGCGGCCGGTTTGGCCGCGGGCATCGTCATCGCCGTTGTGGTGCAATACCTGGCGGCGAAAAGAAAGACGAAAGAGGTCGAGAGCACAGCGACGTAAGACCTGGCAGAGATGTGCCGTACCAAGGGGACCGAGCCGTATACTTGGATATACGAGCTCCGTCCCCTTGAGTTTGTATGATTTGTACGATGAAAAGCAGGGGAGGGGAGGGGTACGTTTAAGAAAATTTGAGTTTTTCTTGACTTCTTGACTTCTTGACTTCTTAACTACATTCTGCAAAAGCCCTAAAATCCGCTGTAAATTCAATCAATTAGGGAAATCTTGGACCAACGAGCAATTTTTCATTGAATTTATCGCCGGGGCGAGTATTTGGAAGTGGAAAAAGATTTAATGAGGATGTTGCACATTCCCTTTCCAGATGTAGACGAAAGACAGCCGAGATCCGTGTAACAATAGGACATTTGTGTTCGTAATAAGGTTCTCGCAAACGTTCAAGCTCAGGGGGGTCGAACGAACTCCGCACCTCTGAGCTTGAACGCTTATCTGGACTTTTTTACATTGAAAGTCTCAGAGAGTCCCTGTGCCTGTCGCCCTTTCAAGCACTAAATGTCCTATAATGTATCTTATGTTACATTATAGATAAACCTTGATGAATACTACATCGGAAAATAAACCTTGATCAGCACAGGAATCGCATGAGTCATTGGATTGATGTCCTATAATGTTTCAAATGTCAATTATCAATTCCAAGATTTATTTCTTTTTATCCTTCCGCGACGACTCGTAAATGTTGATCGTCGGACTGAGTGAGGCATTCCGATCCGCTTTCTGTGACGAGGTAATCGTCTTCGACGCGAAGGCCGCCCCAACCTTCGATGTAGATACCCGGTTCCACGGTAACGACGTCGCCCGCTTTCAGAGTGTCCTTCGAGAGGAATGACAAACGCGGCGCTTCATGAACTTCGAGGCCCAGTCCGTGGCCAAGCCCATGAATGAAATTTTTCTCGTATCCCGCGTCCGCAATGACTTTACGCGCCACAGCGTCTACTTCCTTGCCGGTAATGCCCGGGCGCAAAACGGCCGCGGCGTCGCGATGCGCTTTGACCAAGATTTGGTCTATCTCGACTGCTTGTTTTTGGGCCTTGCCAACGGCGAAATTGCGCGTGATGTCGCACATATAACCTTCCACCATGACGCCATAATCCAAAGTCACCGTGTCCCCCAACGCGAAGGGTTTTTGTGTCGCACGTCCGTGGCACATGGCTCCGCGCTCGCCCGACACTACAATGAAGTCATCGTGCGACCATCCTTTTTCGGCGCCTGCCATCTTGATTTCGTAAAGCAGACCGCTTTCGAATTCGACTTCCGTCATGCCGACGTACACCCGGGGCAAGACCTTGTCGTATGCCTTACGGGCGATGACGCCAGCCCGTTTGATGGCGTCCGCTTCGGCCGCGTCCTTGGTGCGCCGTAAAAATGGAATCAAGGCCGAGGCGTCTTTCCAATTTATCGGAACTTTTTTCAGGATTTCCGTGGCAATATTGTAAAAAAGTTTCTCGGATTCGAATCCTACAGACTTATAGCCTTTTTCGGAGACAACACTCGCGACGAAGTCAGGAAGCGGCAGCTTCGTCTGAACGGTCAAGGCGAAAGGCGACTGCAAAGTTGCCTGGGTTTGATAACGTCCGTCGGTGACCAGCATCTCGTTTCTGCTGTCGATGATCAACGCCGCGCTGCTGCCTCGAAACCCCGAAATATAGTGACAGCTTTCGGAGTTCAACCTTTCCAGAACGATCAAAACAAACGCATCCATTTCCCTTTCTCGCATCAGCGCCCTAAGTTTTTCCACTCTACTGTGTATGACGTCGAACTGCATTGCCAAAACCTCCCATCTAAGATATGCACAAATTTGCCTTTTACAATATTATAGGACAACGTGGGCCTCCTCTGCCGCGCCCAGTTCAAACAACATTTGACTTGCGTGCCCAATAGATATACTCTTAGGCGAAGTCGCCGAAAGGAAGATGACAGATGACGATGAACAACAAACTGCCCAAGCTGCCCATAGGCGTCCAGACGTTCGAGAAGCTGCGCAGAGAAGGCTGTCTGTATGTAGATAAAACACGATATTTGGTGGACCTCATCGATAGCGGCTCCGTCTATTTTCTCTCGCGTCCCCGGCGCTTCGGCAAATCTTTGACAATATCCACCTTCGACGCGCTCTTTTCGGGTAAAAAAGAACTGTTTCGGGGGCTTTACGCCGAAGAGTTCGTAAACCGCCCCGACTACGAGACGCACCCCGTCGTTCGACTGGATATGAGCGACCTCACGGTGAACATGGGCCCTGAGGTTCTGCGCTCTTCCATGCTGGACAGAGTGAAGGAAAATGGCGAACGGCTCGGCGTTGAAATTGAAGCTTCCGCCCCAGGCGATGCGCTTTCCAGTTTGCTGAAAAGGACGGCGCGGAGGTACGACTCGCAGGTTGTCCTTCTGATAGACGAATACGACAGCCCTATCTTGCAACACGTTTTCGATCCGCCGAAAGTCGAAGAAATACGCGAGATTTTAAAAGATTTTTATATCCGTATCAAGGCTGCCGACGAAAGTTTGCGTTTTATTTTTTTGACGGGGATCAGCAAGTTTTCCAAGATGGGGGTTTTTTCCGCTTTAAACAATTTATTCGACATTTCCATGGCGAAACGGTACACGACAATGCTGGGCTACACCGAAGAAGAGCTTGTGACGAACTTCGACGGATACCTCGATGAAACGGCTCT
>JAISWV010000419.1 GCA_031270755.1 Synergistaceae bacterium | reverse complement strand
TCTGGCGACCCTGGGAATTCTGTTCGTGGGGCTTTATTTTTTTCAGGTCATCCACGCGGACAAATACATCCGGCTCGCTTACGGCAACCGCTTGAGGATGATCCGCTTTTCCCCGCCCCGGGGGGAGATCTACGACCGCAACGGCGTGCCTCTGGCCGTCAACGAGACGACGTTCAGCATCATGGGATACCCCCTGGACTTGGACAAGCCGAATATGCTGCCCCACCTCAGCAAACTTCTTTCGAGCCACGGCATCCCCATGTCCATCGAGGACCTGGAGAAGACGATCAAGAAACAGAGGTGGGCTCCTTATCGGGTGATCCGCCTCGTCCCCAACCTGACCATGGCTCAAATGGCGGAGCTGGTGGCGGACCCCGAGTTCCCGAACCAGCTTTTCCCCCTGCCCGTGTGGCGTCGAATCTATCCTGCCGGAGCGCTGGCGGCCAACATCACGGGGTACGTGGGGGAAATTTCCGAAGGAGAGCTGCGGGACAGCCGCCCGGGAGAGTACGTGGCCGGAGATCTGGTGGGTAAGGGAGGCGTGGAGCGCTACTACGAGGGACAGCTGAGAGGCGTGGCCGGGGAGGAGGCCATCGAGGTCAACGCCAAAGGACGCAAGGTGCGCACCGTCGACTTGCGCGCCTCCGAAAAAGGACGGGACATCCGGTTGACCCTGGATATGGGGGCGCAGAAACTGGCGGCGGAGCTGTTGAGTTCGCACAAAGGCGCCATCGTGCTCATGGACGTGAAGACAGGAGCGGTGCTGGTGCTGGCGTCCTCCCCCACCTACGACAACAACCCCCTGGCCTGGGGCGTTTCCGCAAAAGAATGGCAGGAGATCACGGAGGACAAGGACAAGCCCATGTTGGACCGCTCGATAGCGGGGGTATACCCTCCGGCCTCCACGTTCAAGGCCCTGATGGCCCTGGCCGCCCTGGAAGAGAACGTGGTGACGCCCAATACGACTTTTTTCTGTTCGGGCTCCCTGAAGCTCCCTTCGCGCACTTTCCGGTGCTGGAGGCGGAGCGGGCACGGCAGCGTGAACCTGATCGGGGCGCTGCAGAACTCCTGCGACGTTTATTTTTACCAGGTGGGGATGAAGCTGGGCATCGACCGCCTGCTGAAGTGGACCCAAAAGTTTGGCCTGGGGGCCCCGACGGGGATCGACCTGCCCGGAGAGTCCGGAGGAAACACCGCGGGACCCGAGTGGAAAAAAGAGCGCTTCGGGGAAAATTGGTATCAGGGAGACACGATCAACTACTCCATCGGCCAGGGTTTCCTGCTGCTGACCCCCCTTCAGATCGCGCGGCTCTACGCGGCCATCGCCAACGGCGGCTATCTGGTGACGCCTCACGTGGCGTCCGCGAACTTTCGGCCTCCGACGGACATGGGGATACTTCCCGACAAGCTGGCGGTGGTCCAAAAGGGCCTCGACTACGTGGTCAGCCGCGGAACGGGAGCCCGGGCAGGCCGCTTCGGGGTAACGGTCGCCGGCAAGACGGGCACGGCCCAGAACTCCCAAGGGCTGGATCACGCTCTTTTCGCCGGTTACGCGCCGGCGGACAAACCCCAGTACGTGGCGGTGGCCATCGTGGAGGGGGGAGAACACGGCAGCAGCGTCGCCTCCCCCATGGTCGGGGAGATCCTGGCCCATATACTGAGCCATCCCGCCGAAAGCTACGATCCTGATTGAAACTCGGGGGGCGGGACTCCCTCGCCCCTAGGAGATTCTTTTTGAAGCGATATTTGAAAGAAGGACTGGAAACAATGTCGAGTAAAACCGCCGGGGCTCCATCCATTCAGCTGAAGGGAACGAATTTTGGCATCAGAGTCGTTTTTCCGAACGACCTCTCCGACGACCTTCTCCTCGCAAGTTTCGAAGCCATTCCGGAGCAGACCTACGCGCTGCCTATGGGGACGGGAGTGGTTCTCGATTTTCAGTCGCGCTCCTGCTCGAATCACCTGGTGGGCGATATTTTGTCCCGGGTGGTCTGGCCCAAGGGCCTCAACGTGCTGGCGTGGATCGTGTCGGACGACGAATCTGCGGCGAGGCTCCGTCGCGCCGGGTTCAAAACGGAGGAACCGGCCCTGGAATATCCGAAGACGGCCAACGCCAGCACGAACACCTTGATCCTCGATCGCTCCCTTCGGTCGGGACAGCACGAGGACTACGCGGGAAACGTGGTGCTCGTCGGGCACTTGAACAGCGGGGCGGAGATCTTCGCGGGAGGCAGCATCTCCATTTTGGGAAAGCTGAAGGGCCTTGTCCACGCCGGGCTCAATGGGACGGAAGGGGTTTATATCGTGGCCGGGTCCTTCGAACCCCAACAGCTGCGTATCGGCGACAAACTGTACAACCAAATTGGCACGGACATGAAATGGTGGAAAAAACCTGTTATTATTACACTGGAAGAGGACGGGCTGCTTTTCAGGGATTGGAAACTGGAGGCGGAAACGGCGTAAATGGCGTACATGGATGGAAAATCGGGAAATCGCGGCGTCGAAACCGCAGTGCGAAGCACGTGCTCGTGATTGCTTGGCGACCGTACGAGTATGCACTTATAAAAAATAGGGAAAACAGTTCGAGTTTCTAGTTTTCTAGTTTTTTAGTGGGGAGGGCTTTCTGTTGGGTGCACGGGTAATTGTCATTACGTCCGGCAAAGGTGGCGTCGGCAAGACGACGTCCACCGCCAATATCGCCGTGTCTTTGGCGAAGGCGGGGAAAAGAGTGGTGGCGGTCGATACCGACATAGGCCTGCGCAACCTCGATATGGTAATGGGACTCGAAAGCAGAGTTGTCTATAATTTTATCGACGTCATCGAGAAAAACTGCAAACTCAATCAAGCGTTGGTGCGGGACAAGCGGGTAGAGAACCTTTACCTTCTTCCGGCGGCCCAGACGCGCACCAAGGACGCCGTCTCTCCGACGCAGATGTCGGAGCTCTGCGATCAACTGCGGCCCGATTTCGATTTCGTTCTCCTGGACTGCCCCGCGGGCATCGAGGGAGGGTTCAAAAACGCGGCGGCGGGGGCGGACGAAGCGCTGGTGGTCACGACGCCGGAGGTCCCGGCCGTGAGGGACGCGGACCGCATCATCGGCATGCTGGAGTCCATGGGAAAATCCCCGATCCGCCTGGTCATCAACCGCTTCCGGGCCATGATGGTCCAAAACAACGAGATGCTGTCCCAGGAGGACATTTTGGACGTTCTCTCCATCAAGCTCATCGGCATCGTGCCCGAGGACGACAGCGTGATCAAGGCCACCAACAGGGGGGAGCCCTTGACCTTTACCCAAAACTCCCCGGCGGCACTGGCCTACGCGAACATCGCCGCCCGGATTTTGGGCGAGAACGTTCCGCTGCTCCAATTGGACTCGTACCACTCGAAGGGGTTCGTGGCGAGCTTGAAAAAAATGTTGGGCTTTTGATATTTTGACGCTTCGAACGCAATTTTCGCGAAAGGGTACAAAAAAATAAGAGTGCTGAGCCACTTAACGGGGGAGAGGTAAAGGTGGATTTTTTACGGAGATTGTTCGGGGGCAAAGATAATTCGTCTTCTTCGGCCCAAGAAGCCAAGAAACGTCTTCAAATAGTGTTGATCAACGACCGCACAGACATTTCGCCGCAGCTGCTGGAGAACCTGCGCGCGGAAATGATAGCCGTGCTCACGAAGTACATGGATATCGACGAGCCGAGAATAGAAATGGATCGCGGTCACGACGAAAGCGCCGTGGCCTTGATCGCCAATATCCCCGTTCTGCGGATCAAGCGGGGAGCAGGCGGCACTCTCGAAGACCGCTTCGAAGACAACCCGGATGACAGATCTGAAGGCAAATTTTCTCCGCGGGGGGAGCCCCCTCGCAATCAAAACATCAAAAGCAGGCGGCGCAAATAGCCGTCTACCCCCAATGGATACGCTCCGTTTTTCTGTTGTGAAGGAAGACCTGGCCGCGCTGGATAAACTCCTTTTCGGCAGCGTGGTTTTGTTGGTACTCTGGGGAATCGCCTGCATTTTCAGCGCGGGGTCCGGCAGCGCCGGGCGCGGAGGAGAGTACGCCATACGACAGCTGGGGTGGAGTGCCGCCTCCGCTGTGGCCTACGTTCTCGTCGTCGCCATCGGCTATCGAAAGTTTATGGATTGGGCTTACCCTATCTACGGAATGACGATTTTTTTGCTTTTCGTGACGATGCTGGCGGCTCCCAGAGTGAGAGGAGCTCAAAGCTGGTTCTCCCTGGGGTTCGTCCGCGGCCAGCCGTCGGAGTTCGCAAAAATTTCTTTGACTCTCGTTCTGGCCAAAGTTCTAAGCCGTTATCCGCCTCTGTCTTTGAGGCCTTTTCTGGGCGCTCTGGGCGTCGGAGTCCCCGTTTTGCTTTTAGTTCTGGCCCAACCGGACCTGGGAAGCGCCCTGGTTTATGTGGTCATCATCTTCTCGGCGCTCTTCGTGGCCGGAACGCCTCTCAGATATCTGGGGGGCATTTTGGGCCTCGGGGCAAGCCTGCTTCCCTTCGGCTGGTTTGCCCTCAAAGAATTTCAAAAAATGAGATTGCTGGTCTTCCTCGACCCGACGCGGGACCCTTTGGGCGCCGGGTACAACGTCATCCAATCCCGGATCGCCGTGGGGTCCGGCAGCGTCTGGGGCAAGGGGTTTCTTCAGGGACTCCAGAGCAAGCTGCGCTTTCTGCCGGAACCTCATACGGATTTCATCTTCAGCGTCTACGCGGAGGAATTCGGCTTTTGGGGGTCGTCCCTGCTTTTGTTCGTTTTTGGTATCATATTCACGCGGCTCGTGATGGCGGGCATGAAAAACCGGGACATTCAGGGAAAGCTCATCGTCGCCGGGGTGACGGCGTGGATTTGGTTTCAGATGTTCGAAAGCATCGGCATGAGTATCGGCCTAATGCCCATCACGGGGCTTCCTCTTCCCTTTCTGAGCTACGGAGGAAGCTCGCTTCTGGCGATTTCCATCGCCGTGGGCCTGACCGGCAGCGTGTACGCCGGGGCCGCGAAACGCTACAAGTGAATGCAAATGAATGAATGAAGCGGCCGGCACGCTGTGCCGGAGTGTGTGGTAATGTAATGTGTCGTGTTTGCCGGCCGCTTGTTATGGAGGAATTAGATGTGGTTCCCGGAGTTCGATAACCCCCTGTGGCCTCTGTTGTCGCAGGTTTCACGCCCCTCCCGCTACAGTGGGAGCGAGTGGCGTTTTTTGCGTTCCGATCTTCCCTGGGAGGACGAGGATACCTTGAAGGTATGCCTGGCCTTTCCCGATGTGTACGAGATCGGGATGAGCTATTACGGCTTTCAGGTCCTCGTGCCTTTTCTCTCGGAGCTTCCCGGCGTGGCTGTGGACAGGGCGTACTGCCCGTGGGTGGACATGGAACGGCTGCTGAGGGAAAAGTCCCTTTCCCTGACCTCTCTGGAGCGCTCGATTCCCCTTTCCCGGTTCGACCTGGTGGGGTTTACCCTGCAGCACGAACTGGGGTACGCCAACATCCTGACGATGCTGGACCTGGGGGGCATCCCTCTGCGCGGTGAGAACCGCGGCGAGCGCCATCCTGTCGTCGTCGCGGGAGGGCCGGGCGCGTTGGTTCCAGAGCCCGTCGCCCCCTTCATCGACGCCTTCTGTGTGGGCGAAGGAGAGGTCCTCTTTCCCGAACTGCTCTCGACGTTGAAGAAGACCCGCGGGATGAAACGCCAAGAACGCCTG
>JAISWV010000321.1 GCA_031270755.1 Synergistaceae bacterium | reverse complement strand
TCTTTTTCACAGCGCAACCTCCTCGTTTTCGACTTCCCGAACGCCCCGCTCCGCACTCTGCAAAAAACAACTGCAGATATCGTAATTTTACAATATATCCGCAAATTATAGCGAGCCGCATGATCATGCGATAAAAAAAGAAGCCGAAAAGGAAGCCGATAGCCTGCAAGAGGCAAATTTTGAATCCCCCGGTCCCTTTGCCTCCGCGTGACTTTATTTCACGCGGAGGAAAGGTACTCCGGGGGATTTTTTCCGTTTCTCGCGCTGCCGCGGGCAATTCAGCTCTTGTAATAGGGAAGCTGCTCGTCGAAGTGCCGCTTGCCGTTTTTGTACCAGGACACGATGTGTTTGATGGCTTCGTGAGCCTTGTTGACAGTGGCAACGTCCGAGTTGAAGCCTTGATGCGGCTGGACGTAAATGTTCGCGCTGCGGTTCGAGGCCCGCTCCACCAATTCTTGCGCGGCGGCGTGGTCCGGCTTTTCCGGCGCCTGCCCTCTGACGACACTGGCGAAGACATTTTCCTCTGTAAAAATATCCAGGCCGATTCCTCCGATGATCTCTTTGTCGTAGAGCTCTAACAGCCCCGACTCCGGGGCTATTTCTCCCCGGGTCACGTTGATGAAGATCAACCCGGGCTTTGCCTGAGACAAGTATTCTTTCGAAAAATAGCCCACGTTGAAGAAGCGGCTTTGAGGGATTTTCGTCAAGTTCATGGTGTTGACGACGATGTCGCTGTTTTTGATCGCCTCTTCTTTTGAAACGAAGCGGACGCCGGGACCGTAAAGAGAGCCCAGCTCGTCCTGCCGGACGTCCACTCCCTGCACCGTCAGTCCGTTGCCCGCCAGCAGGTCGTGGGTCTTTTTCCCGATTTTCCCCACTCCGAAAACGGTCGCCACCTTGTCGGAGGTCAATTCCATGAAAGAAAGGCTCTTGTTCCGTTCGAAGGTGCGGGTGTTTTCCGTGTAGTGATTCAAAACACCCGCCGCGGCGTACAAAAACTTTATTACAGTTTGGGCGACGGCGTCGACGCAGTATTCCCGCAGAGAGGCGAAGTTCGCCGCGTCCACCAGGTGCTCGAAGTGATCGTACCCGGCGCTTCGTGTGACGATGCTTTTTTTTGTGCCGCTCAGGTAGTCTTCAGGAAGCCGGGAGTGGGTTTTCGTCGTTATGAGGTCCGGCAAAGCCACGCCGGGGTTTTTTTCCATAAAGTCCTGTACCGTATCGGGCGTTATGAGGTACTCCAGGTCTTGGGGCAGGTTGTTTTTTTTCTGCTCCTTTACCGTCTCTTCCTCCAGATGCTTCGCTTCCTCGCCTAGCGCTTCAAAATGAACGATATCGTACTTGGGCACGATTAAAAAAACCTCCTATCGATCCAGCCGTTTCACTCAATTCAACCGATTCCAGCGCCCGTCATCAGATCGTCGAAGTGCCCGATCTCATCTGCATCTTCTGCCAAATCACCATGACGGCAAAGATGGTCAATCCCGCGACATCTGTTTGGACGCCCGGGAAGATCAGAAGGCAGGCGGCTCCAAAAAGCAAGATGCGCAAAAGAATGTTGATCGGCTTGAAGATGTAGCCCTGCACCGCCGCCGCCGCGGCAATGACTCCGATGGTGGCGGATATGGTCGCGGTTATGATCTCCCAATAAGATTCGCTCACGAAAAGCAGCGCCGGGGCGTAGATGAAGGTGTACGGGATGACGAAGCCGGCAAGCGCGATGCGGAACCCGGCCCAACCCACTTCCGAGGGATTCTGCCCCGAGAGCCCGGCCGCGCCGTAAGAGGCGATGGCAACGGGAGGCGTCAAGTTCGACAGGCACGCGAAATAATAAACGAACATGTGTGCCGCCAGAGGGTTGACCCCCAGTTTCAGAAGCGCGGGCGCCCCTATGGTGGCCGTGATGATGTAACAGGCCGTCGTCGGCAGTCCCATACCCAGAATGATGGACAGAATCATCGTGAGAAGGGCCGTGAGGACGATGCTGCCCGCCGCCAGGGAGACGATGGCGTTGCCCAGGGTGAATCCGAGGCTCGTCAAGTTCGTCACGGAGTTGATGATCCCCACCACCGCGCAGGCCACACCCACGCTGACGCTCTGCCGCGCTCCCTGCTCCAGGGCTCGCAGGTACGACTTCAACATCGCTACGAGCTTCCTCTGGAAGATTGCCGCTATCATTGTGACCACGAGGGTGCTCACGATTCCGTAGAACGCCGCGTAAAGAGGCGTGCGCCCCAAGAGCAAAAGGTAGATGATGGTGACGATCGGGACGATCATGTGCCCCTGTGTCTTCAGCACGCTGAACATGGGAGTGATTTTCTCGCTGGGCACTTTCCGCATTCCCAGGCGTTTCGCCTCGATATGGACGTAGACATACTGGGAGAAGTAATAGAGAACGGCCGGGATTGCCGCCGCCAGCATGATTCGGGCGTAGTGCATACCCAGATACTCGGCCATGATGAAGGAGGCCGCCCCCATCACCGGAGGCATGATCATTCCTCCCGTCCCGGCTGCCGCCACCAAAGCCGCGGAAAACACCGGCTTGAAACCGGCACTGCGCATCAAAGGTATGGTGAAGGTCCCCGTGGCCGCCACGTTGCCCACGGCGCTGCCGTTGATCATTCCCATCAAGCCGCAGGTCACGATGGCGACCTTGGCCTCGCCTCCGATGGTACGCCCTGCTATGCACATGGCGAAGTCCTTGATGAAAGAGCCCATACCCGTCTCGGCCAAAAACGCGCCGAAGAGGATGAACAGGAAAATGTAGGTCGAGGACACGCTGAGGGCCACGCCGAAAATGCCTTCGGACGTAAGATACGTCTGATAGACGATTCTCCGAAGGGAAAAGCCCGTGTGCCCCAGCAGACCGGGCAAGTAATCGCCCCATAGGCCGTAGATCAAGAAAACGACGGCGAGAATCATCAGCTCTTTCCCCACGGAACGCCTGGTCGCCTCCAGTACGCAAACGATGAGAATTTCTCCCATGATGATGTCTCGAGGAATCGCCGTCCCTCTGATGCTGAATTCGTCGAAGTACAGGAAGATGTAAATACTGGAGGCAGCCGCAACAACGAGCCAGATCAAATCGAAGTACGACGGGCCGGAGCCTTTTTTCTTTCCGAACGCCGGGTAGAGCAGAAACGTCAAAACCATGAGGAACGTCAGGTGTACGCTTTGATGCTGCATCGACGGCCATATCCACAGGCCGGATGACGTTACCAAGTGATACACCGACATGAGCGTCGCGACCACCGCCACGACCTTTGCCCAGGCGCCGGCGTATTTGCGGAAGCTCGACTCTTTGTCGATCTGTTCGAGGACTTCCTCCGCCTTGGCCTGCGATATTTCTTCTTTCAAATTTCCCGTAACGGGCGCGTCATTCGACATAACGGTTAGCCTCCACTGTTTAAAAAACTGTTTAAAAAAGGCAATCCAGAGATGGAGCGCCTGGATTGCCTGCGTTGGTTCGAGCCGAAAGCTTAGGGCTTCAGGCTGTCGGGAATGACAACTCCCTGCTCTTCCAGGTATTTGATCGAGCCCGGGTGGAGAGGAATCAGCATTCCCTTCACGGAGTTCTCGATCACGGTGTACTCGGTAGCCTTATGACCGATGACCATGTCCTCGTGGTTCTCGAACGTCGCCTTGGTCAGCTTGTAGATGAGGTCGTCCGGCAGTTTGGCGTCGGTGAAAAGAATGTTGGCAAGGGCGATGGTCTGAACGTCTTGGGTCTGTTTGGGATAAGTGCCCGCGGCGATGGTGTAGGGATAGTACCAGGGATATTTCTCGCAGATTATCTTGATTTGCGCTTCATCCATCGAAAGCAGTTCCCCCGCTTCCGACGAGAGGATGTCCATGACGGACGCCGTGGGCACGCCGCCCGCGATGTGGGTCGCGTCGATCAGCCCGTTTTTCATCTGGTCGCCCGCTTCGTTGTAGCCCAGGTACTCGGCCGTGACCGTAACTTCGCCCTTGTCTTTGAGGTAGTTGAGTCCATAGGCGTCCAGCATCTCGCGGCTGTTGATCTCGGTAGCGCTGGCGACTTGGCCCGGGACGATGTGCTTGCCTTTCAGGTCGCCCACGCTCTTGATCCCGGAGTTTTTCTTGACGACCCAGTGCATGACGTTGGGATAGAGGGTGAACATTCCCCGTTCGTTGGTGTAGGGGGTCTTTCCTTCGTAAGAGCCGGTAGCGGTGTAAGCGTAGTAGCAAATGCCGATTTGACCGATGGCGATATGAACTTCGTCGTTCTGCAGAAGTTCGATGTTCTGCGGCGTCCCTGCCGTGGCCTGTGCCGAGGCGCGAACTCCCTCGATTTTCGAGTAAATCTGGGCCATCGTGTTGCCTATCGGGTAATACGCGCCGCCCGTGGTAGCCGTGGCGATGTTGACCCTGTACTGTGCGGCATCCGCCGGAACTCCAGCCAACAAAAGCATTCCAACGACAAAAACCGACAACAAAATCGTTGCGCACTTTTTCACTGCAAAAAACCTCCCTTTTATCTTCCACTTATCTTCCACATGAATTCTTCCAGAAATAATCAATACAAGCAAAAACTCCGGGGCTCCGCCCCGCACCTCGCAGGGGACTCGTCCCCTGACCCCATTATTATTTATGTCTGCTCCCGGCCGCTCTCCTCCTTCGAAAATACTTCCACAAATATTTCCGCAGCCATTTACCGGTTCGCTATTTTCCGTAATCGTAGAAGCCCTTGCCGGTTTTCTTGCCCAGCAGACCGCCCCGCACCATCTTCTTCAGAAGCGGATGAGGACGGTACTTCGTGTCTCCGAACTCGCTGTAGAGCACTTCCATGATCGCCAGGCAGACGTCGAGACCCACCAGGTCTCCCAGAGCCAGCGGGCCCATGGGGTGCGCGGCTCCCAGTTTCATGGCCGTGTCGATGTCCTCCACCGACGCCAGGCCGTCCGCGTAAATGCCCACCGCCTCGTTGATCATGGGAATCAGAATACGATTGACGACAAAACCCGCGCCTTCTTTGACCTGAACCGGCGTCTTGCCGATCTTCACCGCGATGTCCGTCACCTTCGCCGCGACTTCCGCCGGTGTTTGCAGCGCGGCGATGACTTCCACCAATTTCATGACCGGCGCCGGATTGAAAAAGTGCATTCCCACGATGGCTCGATCCAGCCCCGCGGAAATCTCCGTCAAAGACAAGGACGAGGTGTTGGACGCGAAGATCGTGTCCGGCCTGCAAATGCCCTGAAGCTTGGAAAACAGCTCTTTCTTGAGGGGCATCTCCTCGGGAACGGCCTCGATCACCAGGTCGCAGCCGGCGAGATCCTTGAGGGAAGACCCCACCGTGACGCGGGCGAGAATCGCGTCCGCCTGCTCCTGGGTCGTCTTCCCCTTCTTCACGAGCCCGCCCAGGGAGGACTCGATCTTCTTCTTGCTACCGCTGACAGCCCCTTCACGGGCGCTGGTCACAACGACCTCGTACCCCTCCGTGGAGGCGAACACCTGCGCGATACCGGCTCCCATCGTCCCGGAACCGATCACTCCAATTTTCATTTTCCCTACCTCCTCAATTTTCAGCCTTCAGCGGCTTATTCGCAGCTTTCCACCAGGGTGGACACTCCCATGCCTCCGCCGATGCAGAGCGTCGCGACGCCTTTGCCAGCGCCCCGCCTGCGCATCTCGTGCAGAAGCGTCACCAGGATGCGACAGCCCGACGCCCCCACCGGATGACCTAGGGCAATGGCGCCTCCGTTGACGTTCACTTTGGACGGGTCCCACTTCAACAACTGGCCCACCGCCACGGCCTGGGCCGCGAAAGCCTCGTTGGCCTCGATCAAGTCAATGGCTCCGATATCGAGCCCCGCTTTCTTCAAAAGCTTCTCCGTGGAGAACGCGGGGGCGATCCCCATCACCGACGGGTCCACGCCCGCCACCGAGCCCGCGATCCATTTCGCCAGGGGCTTCACTCCCAGTTCTTTCGCCTTTTCCGCGCTCAGCACGACGACAGCGGCCGCGCCGTCGTTGATGCCCGACGCGTTGCCCGCCGTGACGGTGCCGTCCTTCTTGAACGCGGGGCGCAAAGCGGCCATGACATCGACAGTGACGCCCGCCCTGGGATACTCGTCCACTTCGAAGTTCACCGTGTCTTTTTTCACCTTCACCGGAACGGGAACGATCTCGTCCTTAAACTTTCCAGCCTTCTGAGCGGCTTCGCATTTCTGCTGGCTCTCTGCGGCAAAGGCGTCCTGCATTGCCCGGGTGACGCCGTATTTCTCGGCGACGTTCTCCGCCGTGATGCCCATGTGGTAGTCGTTGAAAACGTCCCACAAGGCGTCTTTGACCATGAGGTCGATCAAGGCCCCGTTGTTCATGCGATAGCCGAAACGGGCTTTGTCCAGGGAGTAAGGGGCGGCGGACATGTTCTCCGTGCCTCCCGCGACCACCACGTCGGCCTCGCCCAAGGCGATCATGGCGGCGGCCAGGTTGACGCTTTTCAATCCCGAGCCGCAGACGATGTTCAGGGTCTGAGCGGGGGTCTCCACGGGAAGCCCCGCCTTGATGGAGGCCTGACGGGCCACGTTCTGCCCTTGGGAGGCCTGCAGCACGCACCCCATGTAGACCTCGTCCACCTGGTCCGCGGGCACACCCGCGCGTTTCAGGGCCTCTTTGATGACGACGGCGCCCAGCTCGGCGGCGGAGATATCCGTCAGCGTGCCTCCCATCTTTCCAATAGCCGTACGACATGCTCCCGCCAATACTATTTCTTTACTCATGTAACTTCACCCCTATTCTTTCTATATTAATGACAACATCCCTCCTTGTCCCCCTTTTCTATTGAAGAGAGGGGCAAGGAAGGAAAAAACGATACTGTTATTATGGCTCAATATTGCACAAATTAAAAGACAAAACGCCGCATTAACGTTTGGAACTCAAAACATCCGCGAAAGCCTGAAGCTGCGTTCGCGCCTGACCGAAGTCCCGCATCTGCTGGTCGAAACCGATGGACACGGAGGGGATATCCGCCTTGTCCAGAGCTTGTTTCAGCGAGGGGTATTCCATCTCCTCCGGATCGCAAAACTGCATCATCAGGATGACGACTCCTTGAGCGCCGTTTTCGCGGGTCAAATTCACCACGTGCTCCGGGCGCTTGTTCAGCTCCGGGTCGTACAGGAGGACGTCGTAGTCCTGTCCGGCAAACTGCAGCGCCAAGGCCGTCATGGGGTCGTCCGCCTCCGGCACGTCCAGGCGGAAAGCGCGGGACTGCTGGGCCACGTCGTCGGCCACCACCGCCATGTTGTGGTCGGCGAGAATTTGCAGCAGGTTCTTGCTGTCGGCGAGTATCCCCGAGAGGAGGATCTTGGAGCCCTTCCAATCGGACTTTGGCAAAGCCTCCAGCTGAGAGTTGAGTTCGGTCAAGAGCGCCGTGTGTTCCGCCTTGTCCATGAAGTACGCGCTCTTCAGAACGGCGCTTCGATGAATGGGGGACACCGACTCGGGATGCTGCCCCGCGAGTTTGACGAATTTCCTCCGGGCGGCGCGGCTCTCGTTGTAAACGCGGATGGCGTCTTTCAAAGCGCTGTCGGTAATGGCTTTGCCGGCAATGGCTTCCAGCTTCTGTTTCACGCTGCCGTACTGGCTCTTCGTGTACTCCACTCCGTAGGGGGCTCGTCTGTTTTGGGGATGCGCCAGGAAAATGAAGGGAAGCTGGGGGATTGCCGAGCGGAAGTTCTGGGTCAGAGGGCGCAGGGTGTCGCATATGGACGGCATGATCACGCCCGAAAGCTTGTCCAGTTTTCCGTTCAGGGCCAGTTCCAGCCCCATCTGGGCGATGGTGCAGTAGAAGGGGGCAAAGTACTTCTTTGCCGAGTTGATGGTCCCCTCCGCTCCCCAGACGCCGAAGGGCACCATGTCGGCAGCCCGCACCAGCTCCTCCGGCACGTAATACGGGAAGCAGCCGATGGCCTGTTTTCCGCCGGCGATGTATTTTTCCAACTGGGCTTTAGGATTGGAAGCGATCATGTCGAATTGATTCAACAGCTCTCCGATGGTGCTCATCGTCATTTCCCCCCCGATTTGTTCGCTTCCATTTTATTCGCTTCCATCAGCTCGAAAAGACCTTCCACGCGGGTCGCGTACTGCGCCTCGGAGAAATTCCGTGGATCCGCCTGGTCGCCGTCGAACCCCACCACAGGTACGCCCAGGTCTTTGCGGAAGCGCCGCTCCATCTCCGGCATGTAGCCGCTCCAGGGCTTGCAGCTCCGGTTGTAGTGGACCAGAACGCCGTCCACTTTGTTCTCGCGGCAGATGCCCTCGCGCCAGTCCACACCGGTCTCGATGCAGACCGAGTTGGGCGCTTTGCAGTAAGCGCGCATCATCTCGTCCAGGTTGTCGTACACGAAACCGAAGGCCGGAGCGTAGACCACGGCCGTGGTGTTGATGCCCTTCGCCTTCAGCGGCTTGAAGAGAGCGCGCAGTTCCGGCCAGCAGGGGATTCCCTCGAACATGATGCGGTACTTTTCCTCATAGGGCAGGGTGGAGGTCCCGTCCTTCACCGCCTGCTCGTATTCCTCGGCCAGCAGCTCGAAGGCGGCGGCGGTCTCCGGCTTGCTGCGCGCCGTGACCACGTCGGCCATGTGGTTGAACAGGTCGAACCCGCTCAAGGGCGACGGGAGGTACTGACAGTAAGAACACGCCTTCAGCCACGCTTTCGCGGTGCGGTTCGAGTTCTGACAAACCTCCTCGAAGCGCTTTTCGTCCCATTTGCGGCCACTGATCTTTTCCAGCCGCTGGATGGCGTCCTGGAACTGCCCCTTGAGGTAGGCCACCGTTTCCTCGCTGACCTCGGTGGTGTTGTTGTAGGGGACGTCGATCATAATCAAAGGGATGTTGTGCATACGCGCGATATTTTCGTACCACTTGGTCATGCAGTTACAAATGTTGTTGCAGCACAACAAAAAATCCGGCTGCGGCATCGGCCTTTCCCCGCACTCGGCCCCCGCCGCGTAGGCCAGGCTGATCCGGGTGTAGCCGCAGATGTCGTTGGCGTACCCCATGGACTCGGCTTACTCGCACATTCTCTGGCCGCCGTGTTTGGCGGAGATGGCGGCCGCTTGATTTTCGGGATAGCAGACGGCCAGCCCCAGGGCCTCCGCTATCTCCGCCGGAAATTTGGAAGAGGACCAGCCCACGGGCTCGCCCCGTTTTTTGGCGTCCCACGCGCTTTGGTAGACCCGGTCCACGATCTCTCTCAGAACGACCTTTGCCTCTTTTTTTTCTTGTGTTTCTTTACTTTCGCTCATCGCGTTCCCCTCCTAGGCAAACCACTATTTCATGCTTCCAGGCTCCCCAATTTCCTGAACGCCAACAACGCCGCTCCCAACGCGCCCACGTACTGAGACAAGGGCGATGTTTCGATGTCGGTCTGTAACTCGTTTTCCAAAGCGAGCAGCACGCCGGAATTTTGCGCGACGCCGCCCGTCATGACCACGTCTTTCTCGACGCCTACCCGCCTTGCGAGCCCGGCTACCCGCCCGGCCACCGAACGGTGAATGCCGTTGATGATATCGCGCTTGTTCTTGTTCCGCGCGAGCTGCGATATGACCTCCGACTCCGCGAACACCGTGCAGGTACTGCTGATGTTCACCCGCTCGGTACTCTGGGCGGACAACCGCGCCATGTCCTCCAGTTTTACCTCCAGAACCCGCGCCATGACCTCCAGAAAACGCCCCGTACCCGCGGCGCACTTCTCGTTCATCACGAAGGTGTCGAGAGCGCCTCCTTTTCCGATACGCAAGACCTTGACGTCCTGACCTCCGATGTCGATGACGGTACGGACGCCGGGAAACAGAAAATACGCGCCGCATGCGTGGCAGGACAGTTCGCTCATCTCGAAATTCGCCGCTTCGACAGAATTGCGGCCGTAGCCCGTAGCCAGAATATAGGCCATGTCCTCTTTCCGGTAGTCGCAGTCGGCCAGCGCTTGGTCGATAACGCGCACGGGACCGCTGGTTCCGGCTCCGAAGGGAATCAGCGCCTTGCTTACGATCTCTCTGCCATTCTCTCTGCCGTCATTTGGGGTTTCTCTCAAAATAATGCACTTCGACGCCGTGGAGCCGATGTCGATACCCATTGTGGTGCGCGCACTCATGGCGAACTTGTCCAAATCGTCTTTCCAACTCGACCTTACGGCTTTCTCCAGGTGTCGTACTCCCGGAGCGAACGCGGCAGCAGCATTTGATGGAACGGGCAGATGGACTTTGGATTTTGGTACACGGAGCAGGCGAACGCCTTGACATAAGAGCGCAAGGCCGGGAACTCCGCCACCTCGTCCACCATCCCCATCTTTGCGCAGAAGTCCGGTCTCGCTTTTTCCGTGTACTCTTCGATCAACTGGTTCATCTTGTCGATGATCGGCTGAAGGTCCTTGCCCGCTTTTTGGTCTTTCGCCAGTCGCCTGGAATACATGGCCGCGGCCGCGGTCTCGCCGTTCATGACGTTGATCTCGGTGGTGGCCGTTCCCAGGGAGAAGGCGTTGTTGTTGTTGCCCTGAGGTCCTCCCAAAACGTAGTGGGCCGCCGCGGTGCCTTTTCGCAGAGTGATCTCGATCTGCGGCACGCCGGAGGTCTCGATAGAGTAAATCAAAGACTGCCCCAGCCCCAGCAGCTCCGCCCGCTCCGCCTCGTCGCCCACGTCGATGCCCGTGGTGTCCTGAATCCAGACGATGGGTATACGGTCTCTTCCGCAAAGGGTGACGAACTCGTTCATCTTGACCAGGCCCTGACGGTATAGCTTGCCCCCTATGCCGGTGGCGTTCTGCCGGTACTCGGGATAGTTGACGAGAATCCCCTGGGCGTTGGCCACAACCCCCAGCAGAAGCCCGTCCGCCTTCACCAGCCCCGTCACCATTTCGGGACCGTACCCCCGCTTGTACTCCAGGATCTCGCTGCCATCGAAGATGCGTCCCAGGACCTCGTAAATGTTGTAACCCCGCTTGGGGTTCAGCGGCACGATGCTGTAGAGGTCGTTGACGTCGTAAAGAGGTTCCCTGGGCTCATCGACGCGGAAAAATTCCAGGTCGTAGGCGGGGATCTGGCACATGTATTTCTTGATCGCCTCCAGCACGCCCAGCTCTTCCGTGTAGACCTCCCGGAAAAACCCCGTCTCGTTGAAGTGGACGGCCACCGTCCCGGGGGGATCCGCCTTGAAATTTTCTTCCAGTTCGATCAATTGGTGAGCACCCTCCAGGTCCACGTAACCCTTGGGGTTCATTCCGCCCAGGATGCCGGCTCCGCCTACCGCCATGTTCGCCTTGCTGTGGGCCAGCAAAATGGTGGGGCTGATGCTGTGATAGCCGCCGCCTGCCGGATTGGTGCCGTAAATGCCGACGATGACGGGAATACCCAGCTGCTCCAGCTCTGCGTTGCGGAAAAAGGGCGTTCCGCCGCCCCGTCGGTTGGGGTAAACTTTCTCTTGAGCGCTCAATTTGACGCCGCTGCAGTTGAGGACGTAAACCAGAGGAATGCGCAGCATCTTCGCCGTGTCGGAAGCGCGGATCAGGTTTTCCGCCTGCCCGGGCACCCAAGCGCCCGCCAGCTTCTTGTTGTCCGACGCGACCACCACCGCCCACCTTCCGCTGATCCGTCCCAGCCCTTTGATAATGGCGGTGGAGCCCTCCGGGTTGTCGTCCGGGTTGAACAGGCTGTTCAACGGGCACCAGGTACCCTCTTCGACCAGGGCCCGAATCCGCTGCATGGCCGTCATCTGCCCGGATTCGTTCAAAGATTCGTCGGAACGCCCTTCGGCCTGCATTTTGGCCGCCATTTCGCGAATTTCCTGTTCCACTTTTCTCAAAGCGGTCTCGTTTTCCGTATTTACCGAAGCCAAAGGCCTGCCGACCGTCGGCATATTTTGGAAATAGATCGGCATGGAGTACTCTGACATTGTTCAACCACCTTTCTATATTATAGCTCAGGGGGGCAGGGCGCGTTCACCCAAAAGCGGGCTCGCCGACTCCCCGATATTTCGGCGCACCTTTCCGTCAGGCCGGTATTTTTATGAACGCTTGACCCGGGTCGATTTCCTCTCGGATTATACGGATGATCTCCGGCTCCGGAGGCGCGATTTTTTCGGCGCGGGAGACGTCGATCTCAAAGCCGGTGTTCTCGACGATATCCTGAACGGAGGAGGTTTCGTAGTATCCCGCAAGGTACATGCGTTTCGTCTTTTCGTCGAACTTCAGGATTCCCCTGTCGGTCACCACCATCATCGGACCGCGGTCGCCGGGAAGGCCGACTTTTTCCCGCCCGCCGGGGCCGTCGATCCAGCCGGGGCTGGTGACGTAATCGACCTTGTCGATGAAACGGCGCGCCTCGTGCTGCATCATGATGATCGTGTTGACGAAGGTGCAGATCCCGTTGGCTCCTCCGCTTCCGGTGAAGCGCGATTTGGGGTGGTGATAGTCGCCGATGCTGGTGGAGTTCACGTTGCCGTAAGGATCGATCTGCGCGCCTCCGATGAAGGCGATCATCCGGTCGCCGCCGTGCTGCCACTCGTTGGCCTGAAAACCCACGTACCTGGCGTTGGGCCACTGCACCGCGCAGTGCGCCATGAAACGGCAATCTCCGACGCTGGTGGGAACTTCGATGGGGTCGCAGTCCATGAGGCCGCTTTCCACGATCAGGATGCAGTCCGGGGCAAAGCACTTTTTGGCCAGAGTCGCGCCGATAAGCGGCAACCCGGTCCCCACGATGGCGATTTGTCCGTTCTTGACCGACCTCGCGATGGAGACGGCCTGCATTTCACGGTTGGTGTAATTGGTGTAATTAGTAGAGTCCGCCATGACACTTTCCCCTCCCTTACTTTTTTACCCTGGGCACGTACCCCAGACCCGGTACGACCCTCGTTTTGATCAGGCGCTCCGCTCCAAGCTTGTTGAGATATTCCTCATGGGTCTTGGGCTCGTAACCCCACGTGGTGATGAACTTCTCGAAGTCCTCGGCGGTCTTGCTGGCCGCGTCGTAGTCTCTCAGCATTTGGGCGTCGTAGTCGTAGTAGTTGTAGCACTGGGACGGGTGCGCGCCGTGGGGAGCGTGGACGACGGCGTCCACGACGAAGCCGGGAATCTTGTTCAGGTTGGGGTCTCGCTTGATCTCTTCGTTGCCGAGGAGTTCTTCGCAGGTGACGATGCAGTGTTTGGAGGCAATGGCGATATCCACGTCGTGGAACTCGTCGCCCTCGATACGGCAGGTTCCGTCCGGGGATGCCTTCTGCACGTGAATGACGGCCGTATCCAGCTTGGGCGTCGGCAAAAGCACCAGTTTCTGGCCGGGATTGAACGGGTCGTCCTGAATGACGAATTTTTCGTTTGGCAGCTTGTCGATTTTTTGCCTTTCTTCCTTGCTGATCCCCCATTTGTCGACCAGGCCCGAACCCAGCATGAGACGGACCGGAACGTAAGGAAGACCAAGCGCCGCGCCGGCGAACATGAGAATCAGGGCGTCCTGGGAATAGTCCTCGAACAATATTGTGCCCTTCTCGATGGCGTTTTTGTACCGGCGGCTGACGTTGGAAAAACCGGAGTTCGCCGTATAACAGTTGATGAAAGCCTTGACCCGTCCCGCGCCGATCAACATGTCCCAATCGCCTCCGGCCGGCCCTCCCTCGGCTATGAAATCCTTCCGGCCCTGACGAAGAATTTCATAAACCGCCGCGTAGGGCTTCCGGTTCGTGGTAAAACCGCCAAACGCGATGTGGTCGCCATCATGCACGAACTTCTCGACAGCGTCGTGGAGAGTATAAACTTTGCTCATTACACAACCTCCTTTTGAATTGAAGCTCATCGGGACAGAGGTCACAAACCATACAGTCTCCGCCACTCTCTCCCGAGACCCTTGACGGCACGCAACAACAAATCGATCCTAGGACAACATAAGATATCACAAAAATAAAGTATGATTATCTCAATAATTTGGCAATATGTTTGCATATCTTGCACAAGTACGCTATAGTAGACCACGAAACGCGTCTTGCGTGTTTTACTGAAGGGGGGCGGATACGTTTGCTTCAACCTAAATATCAGCTTCGCTTCAACAGGGACGACATGTGGCAGATGCACCGTCTTCATTTTCACGAAGATGTGGAAATATTGTTGTCCTTGTCGGGCAGCGGAAGTTTCTTCGTCGAAGACGAATTTTACCCTTTGCGGCGGGGCGCTCTGTTCCTCTTCAGAGAAGCGACTTTGCACAAGAGCGTTGTGGACGACCCGTACACGAGATACGTTCTGCACATCTCCCCGGAGACCCTGCAGGAGTTTTCCACCCAACAAAGCGACCTCGTCGCGTTCACTCGAAAAGCGTCGGGGCGCAGCAAACAGCTGGACGAGGGCCAGACCCACGCCCTGACGAAAATGTTTCGAGATTTGGAAGGGCCCTGCGGTTCCTCTTTCTGCAGCGATATCAAGAGAACCGCCCGGCTGTTGGAGTTTTTGATCGCGACGTTCTCGTTGTTCGAGAACGCGGAAACGGGCGGCAAAAACAAAAGCTCGAATCTCGACTTCGCGAGGATCGAACCCTTGATCAAATACATCCCGGCCAACATCGCCGAACCTCTGTCGCTGGACGGCCTGTCCGCCCGTTTTTTCATCGACAAGTACCATATGTGTCACATTTTCAAGTCCGCCACGGGGTTCAGCGTGATGGAGTACATCATCCACTGTCGTGTCTTGAAGGCCAGGGAGCTGCTGCGCCAGGGGTTGCGCGTTCAGGAGGTGGGGGAGAGGGTCGGATTTCGGAACAACGCGCATTTTATCCGAACCTTCGGGACCTTGACGGGCATCTCCCCCAAGCGCTACGCGAAAAAATACCTGCTGGGCGAAAAGGCGTAAGGCTGGGCCGCGGACACAAATAGACAACGATTACGAACATTTTCCTCAATAGAGGTGTTCGTCGTATGCTGTATCGCCGCCGCCTGGACGGTTACGGTCATTTCAGTTTTTTGATTTCCTCTGCCGACATGTCGGAAATGTGAGCAATTGCCTCAATGTCAAACCCGCTGAGCAGCATCTTTTTCACCATTTCCAACTTACCCTCGTTCCTGCCTCTTGTCTTGGCCACTGCCGCTTCGAGGCGCGCCGCCTCGTCCATCAGGTAAAGCTGCCTCGTCTCGAATGGCATTCTTGTCCGTTCGTCCGCGCTGAGCTGCTTCAGGCGGCCTACAGTCATCTTCATCTCTTCCGTCTTCGCCGCAAGCATCTCTATTTAGAAATGTCACGAATGTGTTGATAAATTGGATTAAACCTCTATTTGCAAATATTTACAAGCATTCACTTACACATTCGACCACGACCAAAAATAACCACATCCCTTATATGTATAATTTGAAGGTGTTGTTGCAGGAGATACTGGATGCAGGAAGGGTACTGAGTTATTATTATAGAAGGAATCTTGAACTGGTTCCACAGCGGGATGCCCCATGCCCTGCTCGATGGCCGCCGGGGAAAGGGCCGTCCGGATATTCTGGGCCGGGCTTTGCCGATTCCGGTATTCCGGTATTTTCCATAAAGAGGCCTCCGATTTTGAGTTTGTATTTGCAAACTTTGTGCTAGAATACTATAAGAGCAGCACACAAATTTTGAGGAGGTTTTTATTGTGAAGAAAGTGGGAGTTCTTTCATGGTGTCTATGCGTGTTGTTGCTGTCCGCAACGGCAGGTTTTGCCGCAACAAACCCGTTCATGGATGTGCCCTTGAATCACTGGGCGTACGACGCCATCGGCCAATTGGCGGCGCAGGGCGTTTTGTCCGGGTACCCGGACGGCACCTATAAAGGCAGACAGCCGACCACGCGCTACGAAATGGCCTCCGCTCTGGCCCGCGCCCTGGCTCTCGTCGACATGACGAAAGCCGACAACCGGGACGTGGACATGCTCAAGAAGCTCATCATCGAATTCAGCGACGAGCTGGATATGTTGGGCGTGAAAGTGGAGCAGGTGGACAAGCGTCTTGGGGTGATAGAAGGGCGGTTGGGCGGATGGAAGCTCAGCGGCGAGCTGCGCCTGGACATCGAGAAATGGGAGGACGAAGCAGGAGACGGGGCCTATCTGGGCATGGCTCGCCTGGAGATCCAGCGGTGGTTCGGAGAGGACGAGGGGATCTTCTTCTACGCCCGGATCGAAGAAGGCGAGAGGACAGTGTTCTACGACAAATTCTACGCGGATATCCCGTTCTTCTGGGACTCGACGATAACGGTCGGGCGCTTCGACCGGGACTTCGAGGGAGAGTATCGCTTCCAGATCGGCGGGGCCACGGATATCGCCAACGAGGCTTGGTTGACCGACCGTACGGTGGACGGTATCGCCTTCGACAAATCTTTCGGGTTGGGTTCATTCAATTTTTACGCGGCTCATCCGGCCGACCTGCCGGGCTGGGAGGACGAGTCCTTGAGCGGTTGGGAGCTGGCTGCGGTAGCTCAGCTTCAATTTACGGAGCAGTTCGGCTTCGATATCGGCGGGCAGGGGCTCATTGGCGATGACGACTCCACGGTGCCGGTGGGGGACTACTCGGTGAAGCTGAACAGCCTTTGGACGCTTTTCGCCGGGTTCCGTTTCAACTTCAACGAAAGTATCGGATTCAAGGGAATTTACTACTATCAGGACGCCGGCTTGGAGAATGACGAGACAGGAGCTTGGCTGGACGTGGACCTGGACAGCTCCAATGCGTGGAAGGTCATCGTGGACGTCAAACAAGACCTGCTCAAATTCACGAGCCTGTGGCTGGAGTACGGCCAGGTGGACGAGGATTTCTATCTGCCCACCGGCTACACGGCGCTGACGCTGGATAACTGGGATGTTGCAGGCGGCGGGGATGGGTTTACCGAGTTCAAGACAAAGATCTGGCGCGTGGGCGCAACCCAGCAGTGGAACGACAAGTGGAGCACGTGGCTCTACGTGGCGAGCCACACCCTCGAGGAAGCAGGGGTGAACGTCGACGCCAAACTGCTCCAGTGGGGCCTGGGCGTGGAGTACCAATACACCGAAAACGTCGCCTTCGCGCTGAGCTACATCAACCTCGACTGGGACGACGACGCCGAGAGCCT
>JAISWV010000278.1 GCA_031270755.1 Synergistaceae bacterium | reverse complement strand
TCGCTCTCCAGGACGGAGCGGTCCATGAACGCGCCGGGGTCCCCCTCGTCCGCGTTGCAGACCATGTACTTGTCGACGCCGCTGGGGTTGGAGGCGTTGGGCTGGCCGGTCTTGGCGTCTCGGGCGAAACGCCACTTCATTCCCGTGGGGAAACCCGCTCCTCCTCTGCCTCGAAGCCCGCTGTCCAGAACTTCTTTGATGACGTCGTCCCGGGTCATCTCCTTCACCGCCTTGGAGAGTCCCTGATAGCCCTCCCGGGCGATGTATTCGTCGATCTTCTTGGGGTCGATGAGCCCGCTGTTGCGCAGGACGATGCGCACCTGTTTGTCTCCGCGCGGGTTTTCGCTGCCTTTTTCGGCCTCGTTCTCCACTCCGTCCGTCAAAATCAAATGCTCTTTCACCACGCTGTTTTTATCCACGTGCTCGTCGATGATGCGGTGCAGGACGTCCGTGTTCACCTTGCCGTAAGTGTAGCTTTTCCCCTCGCGTATAACGCTCACCAAGGGCTCCATGTAACAATAGCCAATACATCCTACTTTTTTGAGCTCCACGTTCTCGCGGCCGGCCAAGAGCTTTTCCAGTTCCTCGGCCACAGGAAGCCCGCCAGAGGCGATCCCGCAGCTCGCCAGCCCAATCGTTACCGTCGTCTTGTTCAATGCGACACCCCCGAATATAATGACTCAAGCAAAAAAACCACGGGGCTCCGCCCCGCACCCCGCAGGGGACTCGTCCCCTGACCCCATTATGATGTGGAGGACTATTTCTTGCGGAGCTCTTCCAAAACCGCCACCGCCTTTTCGGGCGTCAGACGACCGTGGACCTCGGTGCCGATCAGCATCACCGGGGCCAGACTGCAACAGCCCAAACACGCCACGTACTGCAGAGTGAACATCAGGTCCTCCGTCGTCTCTCCGTCCTCGATGCCCAAGGTTCTTTGAATCTGCTCCGCCACGCGCCCGGAGCCCTGGACATGGCAGGCCGTCCCCCGGCACAGGCGGACGACGTGCTTGCCCTGGGGCTGGAAGCGAAACATCGCGTAAAACGTGGCGACCCCGAAAAGCTCCGCCGCGGGAATCGCAAGCTGCGACCCTACGTAGTTCACGGCCTCCTCGGCGACGTAACCCACCTCCCTCTGCACGTCCGCCAGCAACGGAATGGCGGCTCCCTCCTTGCCTCGGTATTTTTCGACGATCGGAGCCAGGCGAATCTCCAGGTCCGGAATGGCTCCTGCAACTGCTGTGCCCATTGAGCATCAACCCCTCTATAATTGTGATATCATTTGCGGTGTTGGAATAACGCCCTTTAGTGTATCCCCATAAAGCCGCGAATGCAAGGCGGCTCTTTTGCATTGTGGGTTTACCGGCAGAGACGAAAAAATCGAGGAGGCTTCGATCAGTTATGGAGAATGTATTTGCCGAGAGTATGGGACACAGTTCGTTTTCCTGGGAAAACCTTGGAGACATCAAGGAAGGCCGCGGCGATCTCGGCGAAGAGATGCCGGTGTTGGTGTACCGCCTTATGCAGTACACGATGTTGGATGAACTGAGCAAAGCCTATGGAGAGGAGCGGGCCAACGAGCATTTTCGGAACGCCGGTTTTTTGGCGGGGACGGAATTTGCCAAAAACGTGCTGGACCTGACGCTGGATTTCAGCGCCTTCGTCGCAAGTTTGCAGAAAACCTTGCAAGAGCTCAAAATCGGCATTTTACGCATGGAGGCATTCGACGTCGATACCGGAAATATCGTGCTGACCGTGGGACAAGACCTCGACTGCAGCGGCCTTCCGGTAACCAATGAAACGGTTTGCTATTACGACGAGGGTTTCATCGCCGGAATTTTAGAGGCTTACACCGGCAAAAAGTACGATGTCCGAGAAGTGGATTGCTGGGCGAATGGAGACCGAGTCTGCAGATTCCAGGGAGCCGTTCTGTAACTTGTAGCTGAAAATGAGGAAGGAGGATGCGTCGTGGAGGATGAACGCCTCCAGGCTCTTGATGATTACCTGTTCAAGTACCTGCGCGATGTAATGTATGCTCCTTCCAAAGCTCAATTGGATTTAAGCCGGATTCCCAGCGACCTGCAGCGATTTGGAAAGGGACTGCAGTTTTTTTGCGAGTGCGCGATGGAAACCGCTTCGGTGGCGAAAGCGTTGTCGAAAGGGGCCCTGAGCGGGCCCCTTCCCTCGCGGCAAAACGAAATGGCGTCTCCGCTGAAATCGTTGCATGCTTCCCTGAGCCACTTGACCTGGCAGACCCAACAGGTCGCCAAAGGGGACTACAGTCAGCGTGTGAATTTCATGGGAGATTTTGCCGACGCTTTCAACATGATGATCCAGCAATTGGACGACCGTTGGAAATCCTTGGAAGATCTTTATCACCGGAACAGTTCGTACATCAGACTGATCCATAAGATCGGGGAAAACCTGCTGTCGATCGGCGGCGTCGGGTACACCGAAGCCGTGGTCGACTCTTTGAAAGACCTGTGCGAGGCCTTCGATTGCGCGATTTTGTCTTTATGGCAGGCGGAAGACGAAGAAAGACGGTTCAAACGCCTGTTCTACTGGCCGATGGACGACGAGAGCTTCCCATTTATGGTCAAGAAAGACTGGCCTGCGGAATGGCTCGACAGGCTGGCCGCCGGCGAGCACGTTTGCGTCGACCATATGACGTATTGGGAGGGGCCCTTCCCCCAAGACGTTCAGGCGTTTACGGCAATCCCTCTCATGATCAAGGGCAATTTCTGGGGGTTTATGGCTATGCCGAGCCATAAAGAAAGACTGTACAGCCAAGAGGAGATATCGGTCATGACGGCCAGCGGGGTTTTGGTCGTTTCCGCCATTCTCGCAAAGGAGATGACCGATTCCCTGGTTGCCGTCAAAGACGCGGCCGTGAAAGCGACGCGCGTGAAAAGCGACTTTTTGTCTCGAATGAGCCACGAGATGCGTACTCCGATGAACGCCATCATCGGCATGACTCATATCGCCAGCGGAACGGACGACAAAGAGAAGCTGCGGTTTTGTCTTTCTACGATCGAAACCTCGGCGGGGCACTTGTTGAACCTGATCAACGACGTACTCGACATGTCCAAAATCGAGGCCGGAAAACTCGAACTCAGCGCCGTGCCTTTCGACATGGAAAAAATGCTGATGAAGGTTTGCAATATCATCGAGGAGAAAGTAGATCAAAAGAACCAAACTCTGCGAATCGTGATAGAAAAAGGAACCGCTCTGCGCTATATTGGAGATGAAATGCGCCTTTCGCAGGTGGTGACCAATCTATTCAGCAACGCGGTGAAGTTTACGCCGGAAAAAGGAAAGATTGTGTTGACCGTCGGCGAGGCAGAACGCCGGGGAAATCGCAGCAGGCTTCGCTTTTCCGTCTCCGACACGGGGATTGGGATGACCCCGGAGCAGATGGAGCGGCTCTTCAGCGCTTTTCAACAGGCCGATGCCAGCATTTCCAGGCGTTATGGCGGAACGGGGCTCGGACTCGCCATCTCCCAGAAGATCGTCGAGCATATGAACGGTCATATAGAGGTGACGTCAGAGCCCGGCAAAGGGTCCGCTTTTATTTTCGACGTGGAAATCGAGCGCGATCCGCGGCAGGAGGACGGCGCTTGGGACATGCCGGTTCCGAAGATGCGGGCGCTGATCGTGGACGCGGACGGCGATTCGCGGGAGCACTTCGAAGCCATCGTCGGCCAATACGGAATTCACGCGGACACCGCCTCCGACGTTCCGCAGGCAATATTGCTTGCCAGTGCCGCGATTCAGAAGGGGACCCCCCACAGCGTTCTCTTCTTGGATTACGACCTGCCGGGCGAGGGTGTGCTCGAGGCCATCCGCTCGCTTCCCTCGAAGATAGACAAAAATATTGTCGTTATCGTGGCGTCGTTTTTGAAATGGAATAAAATTGAACGGGACGCAAACGGAGTCGGGGTTCATCGTTTTTTGACGAAACCGTTGTTTCCTTCTTCCGTTCGGGACCTGCTGGAAAACATGAGCGAAGAAAAGCGGGAGGAGCAGAAGGAGCAAAAGGAGGAAGCGGGGAAAGCTCCGGGCGATTCCGAGACGCGGGTCCTGGATTTTTCCGGAAAGAGAATTCTCCTGACCGACGACGTGGAAATCAACCGTTTGATCGTCAAAGACCTGTTGGAGGACACGAACGTCGCTATCGACGAGGCGGAAAACGGCGAAAAAGCGTTGTCCATATTCGAACAATCGCCGGAAAATCATTATGACATGGTGCTCATGGATATTCAGATGCCCGGAATAGACGGTTACGAGACGGCGCGGCGCATTCGAAGCCTGACGCACCCGGACGGACGAAAGGTGATCATCATAGCGCTCACGGCGAACGCTTACAAAGAAGACGTCGAAAAGGCGTTGGAAGCGGGGATGGACGGGCACCTCGCCAAACCAATCGACATCGACGAAGTGCGGAATCTTCTCGCGGTGCACTAGAAAAAGTGAAAAGTAAAAAAGCAAAAAAGCGACGACCGCCTTGTTCGGATAAAATTTGAGATTTGATTTGAGATCTTTAATTAAGGGGGTTTTACGAGTGAGCGAAAAAACGCTTTTGTCTTTGGCATATGGAGCGGCGTTCACGGGAGGCGAGCGCGCCGTGGCCTTTTCCGAGTTGGAAAACTTGACGCCGCAATTCAAAAACGGCGACGCGTGGTTGCGCAAAAATGCCTCGGAGGGCAAAGAGGGGTTCGGCTGGCTCAATCTGCCCAAGCGAAACATGGACGACGTTCAAACCCTGTCGCGCTGGCTGGCCACGCGGGAGTCCATCGTGCAGGTGGGGATCGGAGGGTCCGCTCTGGGGAACTTGATGCTCCACGGCGCGCTCCTGCCGCCTTATTGGAACGAGCTTTCGAAGACGAAGCGCGGCGGTCCCCGCTTCTTCATGTCCGACAACGTGGACCCCGCCGACAACCGCGCCATATGGGAGCTGATCGACCCGGAAAGCACCGCCGTCATCGTCGTCAGCAAGTCCGGCAGCACCGCGGAAACGGCTTCGAATTTCCTGTTCTTCTGGGAAAAGCTCCGGGATACCCTGGGGGAGCCCGCGGCACGCGAGCGCGTCGTCGTCGTTACGGACAAGGAAAAGGGCATTCTGCGCCCCTTCGTGGACGAGACGGGCTGCAAACGCTTGATTCTTCCCGAAGACGTGGGAGGCCGTTTTTCCGTTCTTTCCTGCGTCGGGCTGCTTTCGGCATGGGCGTTGGGCATCGACTGCAAGGCCCTTCTCTCCGGAGCCGCCGCAATGGACGAGGCCATCGTGAAGGCCGGATCGATTTTGGAAAATCCCGCTTGGATCTTGGCGGGGCTTTCGTACCTCCATATGAAGAAAAACCGCAATCTCAACGTCCTGATGCCCTACGCCGACGCCCTGGAACGCTTTTGCGAGTGGTTTGCCCAGCTGTGGGGCGAGTCCATAGGAAAAGACGGACAAGGATCGACTCCGGTGCGGGCGCTGGGGGCCATCGACCAGCACTCGCAAATCCAGCTCTACACGTCGGGCCCGGACGACAAACTCTATACGATTCTGACCGTGGCTCAGGGGCAAAAGGACATCGCCTTGCCCGCGGCTCCCGAAAAAGCCTTCGAAAAGCTTTCTTATCTTTACGGGAAATCCATGGACGAGCTGCGCAACTTCGAGGCCTTCGCCACCGCCGCCGCTCTGTCGAAAGCAGGGCGTCCCGTGGCGGCTCTTTCGATTTCCTCCCTGGACGCGTATCACTTGGGGGGATTGATTCAGTTTTACGAGTACATTACGGGGATGATGGGACACCTGATGCAGGTGAACCCCTTCGATCAGCCCGGAGTGGAGCAGGGCAAAAATTATACCTACGGCTTGATGGGGCGGAGCGGCTTCGAAAACGAGGCCCAGGAAGTACGAACCCTTTCCGCCAAAATCAACGAGCGCACAGTGACGCTCTGACGATCTGAGGAAAGCTGGAAAAGAGAAAATTCGGTCGGCCCCTGGGGGGTCCTCCCCTAGGGGGCCTTAGTTCAGCACACGACCCATGAGCGCGGCGAATCCTGCCGCTTGCTTGCGCGGGCCCCCCTCTCTTTACTAAATACTGAAGAGCCTCGGGCTCCTAACCCAACTCCTGAATTTTGCGTTCTATGAAATCGAACTTGCTCTGAGTCTCGGCCTGGGTGGCGAACCCCTTTTCCTGCATGGTGGTCAGGGCATAACGGTAGACGCTGAACAGTTCCTGTCCGTGAATACCCAAAAGCCCCTTGCCGATATGTTGTTCTCCGCTCTGCAGGAGGCTGCCGGAGACGCTGACCATCTGCATCAAAACCACGGCCTCGGGGGTCATCTTGAGCTCGGAGATCGCGTGGTACGTTTCCTTGCCGTCCGCCAGGCGCTGACTCACCTCCGTCCTCATCCGCTCGAAATCGGACATCAGCCCCAATCCCAGGTACATATCGATGTACATTTCTTGGAATTTTTGCTGACAATTTTTGACCGCCGCCTCGATGACGGCCGGGTCCACAGGGGGTTTTTGCGGGGGCGGGGGGGGCGGAAGGATCGGAGAGGGATCCGTGGCAATGGGATCTCCGTCGGAGGACAATCCGTCCACGGGCTTTCCCCGTATGGGAGTCTCGGAAGAAGCCTTGGGGGAGCGGCTCTTGCGCCCTCGGGAAGGCGACGAACGTTTTCGCGTGAATACCAATAAGATCAACAAAACGACCACCAGGCCCACTGCCCCGAGGACACTATAAGGATAGTAGGGCAGATCTTGCAGAACTTCCAAGTATTGCGATACGTCGATATTCAAGCTCAACATCTCCTTATACGCGCGCGACTTTAGTCAGGTCAAGAGTAGTATACACTAAGGAGGCGGGAAATGACCCGGAGAACGATTCCCTTTTTGCTTCTCGCTTTCTCTCCTCTCTTTCTCTCTTGCTTTCTCCTGAGACTTCTGAGGTCTTGCCTGGAAGCCTTGACAAACGAGTCGTTATTGGTAGAATCAAATTCATTTTGGAACTGGGGTCACGTACCGCACATTTACACATTTACATAGTAGAATCTGGATATAGTGGAATCTAAATCGATTGAATCTCGCGCAATCTGCACGTCTGTTTCGCGAACTGCCGACAAGAGGGGAAAGAAAATGGGGAAAGACGAGGGGGAATTGATTGTGAATTTGAGGAGCCATGTCGTCACTCAGGGGGTGGAAAGGGCGCCGCACCGTTCTTTGTTCAACGCCTGCGGGTTCACCGCGGAGGAGCTGAACCGTCCGTTGATCGGCGTGATCTACGCCTTCAGCGAGATCGTTCCGGGCCACATTCATCTGGACAAGCTGGCGGAGGCCGCCAAGGCAGGCGTCTACATGGCGGGGGGAACGCCGATACTGATGCCGGTGATCGGCGTGTGCGACGGGATCGTCATGGGACACGGCGGGATGAAATACTCTCTGGCCTCCCGGGAGCTGGTCGCCGACTCGGTGGAGACCATGGCGGCCGCTCATTGTATGGACGGGCTCGTTTTGATCCCCAACTGCGACAAGATCATCCCCGGCATGATCATGGCCGCGGCGCGCCTGAACATTCCCTCCGTGCTGGTCTCCGGCGGCCCCATGCTGGCGGGCAGAAAAAGCGATTCCCAAGGAGGTTTCGAGGCCATCAACCTCAACACGAACTTCGAAGCGGTGGGGGCGTTCAAGGGGGGACTGATGGACGGCGCGGAGCTTCGGCGCGTCGAAGAGACCTCTTGCCCCACCTGCGGGTCCTGTTCCGGCATGTACACGGCGAACTCCATGAACTGCCTGGCGGAGGCCGTGGGCATCGCGCTCCCCGGCAACGGCACGATACCCGCCGTTTACGCGGCCCGCACCCAGCTCGCCAAGCACGCCGGCATGAAAGTGATGGAGCTCCTCCAGCGCGGCATCAAGCCCCGAGACATCGTCAACGAGAAATCCATCGAAAACGCACTGGCGGTGGACATGGCCCTGGGCTGCTCCACGAACAGCGTGCTGCACCTTTTGGCCATCGCCAACGAGGCCCAGGTCCCGCTGAACCTGGAAAAAATCAACGAAATCAGCGGCCGCGTTCCCAATCTTTGCCATCTCGCCCCCGCCGGGTGCCATCACGTTCAAGATCTCTACGAGGCGGGGGGGCTTCCCGTCGTGATGAGGCAGCTTGCGGGCGCCGGTTATATCGACGACTCCGCCATGACCGCCACGGGCAAAACCGTGAAAGACAACGTGGCCGAGGCCGTCAACAGGAACCCGGAGGTCGTCCGGCCCCTCTCGAATCCTTACAGCGCGGCCGGCGGTATCGCCGTCCTGTGGGGAAACATCGCGCGGGACGGCTGCGTCGTCAAGCAAAGCGCGGTCGCCCCCGAGATGATGGTCCACTCCGGGCCGGCCAGGGTCTTCGACTCGGAAGAGCAGGCGATCGAAGCCATATTCGGCGGTAAAATCACGGCGGGAGACGTGGTGGTCATCCGCTACGAGGGACCCAAAGGCGGCCCCGGTATGCGCGAAATGCTGGCTCCCACCTCGGCGTTGGCGGGTATGCGGCTGGACAAAAGCGTGGCGCTCATCACCGACGGGCGTTTTTCGGGTGCGTCCCGGGGCGCGTCCATCGGCCACGTTTCTCCCGAGGCCGCGGAAGGGGGGTCGATAGCCTTGCTCAGAGAGGGCGATGTCATCGAGATCGATATCCCGAAGCACAGTGTCAACGTTCGAGTTTCGGACGAAGAACTTCAAGCGCGGTCGAAAAATCTCGAACATCCCGCGCCACGGGTCACCGGCGGTTGGCTCGCCCGGTATTCCAGCCAAGTGAGCTCCGCCAGCACCGGGGCCGTAATGCGTTTCAACGGCTTGCACTGATCTTTCATTATGGGGTCAGGGGACCAGTCCCCTGCGGGGTATGGGGCGGGGCCCCATGTCTTTTAAGTTTTTTGCATTTGCATTGAATTCAGGAGGTGTTTCTTATGAGGAAGTTTTTGTGTACGGCGGCGGTGTTTGGTTTTCTTTTCACGGCGGTGGGCGGCGCCTGGGCTGCGATCGACCTGAAGCTCGGTCACGCCATCAACGAGCAGGACGTTTTCCACGAGGCGGCGCTGAAGTTCGAGGAACTGGTGGAGGCGCGCACCAAGGGCGAGCTCACGGTGACGATCTACCCCAACGCCAAGCTGGGCGACGAGCGCAACCTGCTGGAGAGCCTCAAAATGGGCACGGTGGACATGGGCATCATCACGGGGGGCCCGGTGATCAACTTCCTGCCGAGCTTCGGCGTTCTGGACCTGCCGTTCCTCTTCTCGACCCCGGAACACGCCTATAAAGTTCTGGACGGCCCCGTAGGGGAAGGGTTTTTCAAGGAAATGGAGAAACTGGGCTGGAAGGGCCTGGCCTACGGGGAGCGCGGGTTTCGCAACCTGACCAACAGAGTTCGCCCCGTGGAGAAACCGGAGGACATCCAGGGCTTGAAGATCCGCGTCATGCAGAACCCCATCTACATAGACTCGTTCACGGCACTGGGAGCCAACGCCGTTCCCATGGCCTGGACCGAGGCCTTGACGGCGCTGCAGCAGGGCACCATCGACGGACAGGAGAACCCGCTGAACGTCATCGTGGCCTACAATATCAACGAATCGAACAAATATCTCTCGGTCACCCGCCACGCCTACGCCCCCAACGTGATCCTCATGAGCATGAGGACGTGGAACAAGCTCTCGCCCGAACAGCGGAAGATCGTGTCCGAGAGCGCGGTGGAGGCCGCGAAGCACAACCGGAAGATCGACAACGACATGGAGGCCGAGTGGCTCCAGTCTCTGAAAGACAAAGGAATGCAGGTCTCGGAGCCCGACCTGTCTCTCTTCAGAGACGCGGTGAAGAGCGTCTACGAGAAATACGAGAAAGAATACGGCAAAGAGCTGATCCAGTCCATACTGGACACGAAGTAGATGGCGCCGGTGGAATCTCGCCGCTCGTTTTTAGGACGCCTGAGCGACGGCGTGAACGCGGTCTGCGAGGTGGGGTTGTTCGTTACTCTGACGCTGATGACCGGGGTGACGATTCTGCAGATCGTCTGCCGGATCTGGTTCAGAGCGCTGACATGGTCGGAGGAGGCCACGTGCTTTTTGCTGGTCTTCGCCTCCTTCTTGGGGACGACCGTGGCTTTCAAGCGTGGTTCCAACATCGCCGTCAATTTCATGCTGGACGTGCTGCCCAAGCCCGTCAGAAAAATCGTGATGATCGCCATAGAACTGATGGGAATCGTTTTTTTCGGGGCGACGGGGTGGTACGGCGCGGTGCTCTGCATTCAGGAGAGGACGCAGCTGGCGTCGTCCATGCCCATATCCATGGCCTGGATGTATTTGGTGTTTCCCCTCACCGGGGCGGTGGCCATATTGCACTTGGCGGTCCACGTGGAGAATTTGTTGAAATACGGCGTTCCTATCGTCGAGAAGGGCTCGGGTGGGTAACATGGGCGTCGTTCTGATCGTTTCGTTCTTGACTCTGCTTCTCTTCGGCGTCCCCATAGCGCTTTCCATCGGCGTTTCGGCCCTGCTGGTCATGGTGCTGTCGGAGATGCCGCTGGAGGCGCTGCCTCAGACGCTGTTTTCCGGTGTGAACTCGTTTTCGCTGGTGGCGGTTCCATTTTTCGTGATGGCCGGCGATATTTTGGCCCGCGGAGGGATTTCCGACCGCATCGTGGCCTTTGCCGAGGCCGCTATGGGGCGTTTGCGGGGAGGGCTGGCCATCGTCTCCATCGTGGCGTCGATGTTCGTCTCCGCCATATCCGGCAGCGGGGCCGCCACCACCGCCGCGGTGGGCTCCGCGCTTCTGCCGCAGCTCAAGCGCAAAGGCTACGACTTGGACTTCTCGGCGGCTCTCATCGCCTCCGCCGGGACCATCGGGGTGGTCATCCCGCCCAGCGTCCCCATGGTGCTCTACGCGGTCATCGTGGGAGTGCCGGTCAGCAAGCTTTTCATGGCGGGCTTCGTCCCCGGGTTCCTGATGGGAGGCAGCCTGATCGTCTACGCGCTCCACGTGGCGAAAAAGCGCGGTTATCCCGCCGGCGAGCCCGTGGACGCGAAGGAGAAACGCAAGCGCTTCATCGACGCTCTTTGGGGGCTGATGACCCCGGTGCTGATTCTGGGCGGAATCTTCTCCGGTTACTTCACGCCGTCGGAGGCCGCGGCGGTGGCTGTGGCCTACTCGCTCTTCGTTGCGGTGTTCATTTACCGGGCGCTGACCTTGAAAGCGGCCTACCGTCTCGTCGTCAACTCCGGCGTCACCAGCGCCCTGATCATGTTCATCATCGCGACGTCGAAGATTTTCGGCTGGCAACTGGCGTTTTACGAGATCCCAGACAAGATCGCGGCCGCCGTTCTGCAGGCCACGGGCGGCACGTCGTTTATGGTCTATCTCGTGATCACGGCGATCATCCTCGTGGCGGGGATGTTTATGGAGACCGCGTCCGCTTTGATCATCCTGACGCCGATCTTTCTGCCGGCCGTGGTGGGCGTGGGGGGGAACCTCATCCACTTCGGGATCCTGGTGGTCGTCGGCCTGGCCATAGGCATGGCGACTCCGCCCGTCGCCATCGACATTTACGTGGCGAGCGCCATAACGGGCCTGACCATCGAAGAAGTGAGCCGCCCCATCTTTCCCATGGTCGCGGCACTGATCCTGGTCCTGCTTCTGGTGACTTACGTGCCCTGGCTTTCGCTGGTTCTGCCCCGGCTCGTTTACGGATCGCTGTGATTTGAGGCAATATAAGTTAATCCCGGAAAAACAAGACCATATAGGGAGCGGCTGCGAGGCTGCTCCCTATTTTAGGGACTTCCGAGATTTTCAGGAATCGCTGCGCGGAAGCCGCGCCCTCCGCCGCAAACTCGACACGCACCCAAGCCCCACAAGCACGAATCCCCCGAGACCGACATTGCAGCCGCCGCTGCCGTTGTTATCGGAGTCCTCGCTTCTCCGGGCGATGTAGAACGTCCCGTCGATCTTTGCGTCTCGTTTCCCGTCGAACACGATATCCCCGTCCTCGCCGGACGACGACAGAACGACGGGGATGCTATAACCGTCGGCGTGGGCACGGTCCGCGACCAGCGCCCCCCAGTACATCGCCGTTTCGCTTCCTCCTTCGCTGGTTTCCGAGGTGAGGAAGCCTGGATCTACCATGACGTGGGTAACGTCGCGCTCCGTTCCGTCGGCGTACACCTGGAAGATAGAGAGTCCGAGCTTTGGAAACAGCTCCCCCAGACCGGCCACGACCATCCCGCCCTCGCTCGCGGGCAGCAAGCTCAATTCGTCGGTCAAGGTTTTGTAGGCGTCCTCTCCGATGTTTCCAGGCGTAAAAGTGTACACGCTGAAGAAGCCGGTGAGCGCGTCGGCGCCAGAATTTCCCACCGGAACCGTGAAGGTCACGCCGCTATTGTCTTCAAGCTGATTTTTGCCCTTTGTGTAAAACGCGCTGCTCCCTTGGCCGGTTGCCAGATAGGCCGACCACCGCAGGTTATTTTCCGCGAAGAAAGCGTCGGCCTCCGGGAGCTGATCCTCGATGAATTCGGCAAAACCCAACCCTGCTTCGTTGTTCGCGGCCGGCATGAGCATGTCGCTGACAACGCGTTCGGTTTCCCCTTCTTTGCCGTTTACCGGAACGACCAATGTTCCCTGATATTGATAAGGGGTATCGCCTTCCATCGTCTCATGGGCAACGCTCAAAAGCCAGAAGGCGGCGCGTTCGAACGTGACGCTCGCCACGCCGTTTTCATCGGCGACCGCGTGGACGCTGTAGGCCTGCTCGCCTGTCTCTTCATCGATGGGCAGACCGTCATAAGCCGCGCTCACCGTGGCGCCGGGAAAGGGCTTTCCTTTAAAAAAAACCTGGACCTTGAAGGGCACTTCGGCCGCGATGCCGTTGAGGTTCCGCATTGGAACGATTTCCAGAACTCCGTTCCCGCCCACCGCTTTTTGGGCCGCGCCGTCTTCCGCCATATTCATCGCGTTTTTTGCGAAACAAACCAAGTACGGCTGGCTGGGGACGACTTCCTTCGGCATCTGCATCGTCATCTTGGCGCAGACCACGACGGTGCCGGCCTCCGAGGCGGAAAAACTCGCCTTCTGGACGTCGGAACGGCTCGGGTCGGAGTCGGACGGGTTTTTCGAGTTGAAAAAGGAAAACCCCGTGATCGGGTCTTTTTTCCCGCTGGCGTAAACCGCCTGCGCTTCGATCTCGGCGCCGTAGCCGTACAGGCTCAGGTCCGGCGTGGCAAAGGGCTCGCTCAACGTCACCCAAACGTCGGCGGCCTCACCCAGGGCAACCGTGTTCCGTACTGGCTCGATGACGAACGAATGAGCCTCGGAACACCCCGCCGACAAAACCATTGCTGCGCACACAGCGCCTGCAATCACCAGAAATTTCCTCGACACAAACGACCCCTTCATAAATAAAACCTCCATTTTAAATAAAATAAGTTTCCTATGACAAACTATTGATTCATGATACGCCCTTCTTCATTTTCAAAATTAAGAAAGAAGACATGTTTATTAAGAGAAAAGAAATTTTTTACCGAATGGTTTTATAATAGTTTTGGTTTGCTCATGCAAACTACATAAAGGCAATTTTGCGAAAAAGAGGGATGAAGATGCACGGATCGATCAAATTTCGCGATTACGGCGATTTTTTCGCGGCGATCTCCGAGGCCGGCAAGGTGAGAGACGACGGGTTCGTTTGCCGCTGGAAAGCTCCCTTTGCGGCCATCGAAATGGAAGTTTACCGATTGACGGCGGGGGTGACTTTAAAACTCTTCGAGATCCGCCCCACGATAGATATTTATATCCCCTATGAATTTGACGGCTCTCATTTCGAAGTGACGTACTGCATCTCGGGAGGCTTTGTTCTGGAGGACAGGTATTGCGGACGCGGGTTGTTCCGAGCAAACCGTCTATCCTTGACGCAAAAGCTCGGCTCGCGGGGAGACATGGTGTTTCGCCGTAACCAGCCGTTTATAGGGATCACTTTCAGCGCGGCGGGCGGGGCGCTGAAGGGGGTTTTGGGAGAAGCGGGAAACGCGTTGTGGGAGGAGGCGACGGGCGCCAACGACCTCGCCGCACGGAGGAGTTTACACTTTGGAATAGCCGCGCCCTGGGATGTGACCGGCTCTTTCCTGCAAATTGCCGGCTGCGATTACCCGCAAAAAGCCAGAGGTCTTTTTTTCGAGAGCAAGTTCAAAGAGATCTTGAGCCGAATGATCGCGCTCAACATTT